>CAZKKP010000639.1:0-2273 GCA_964553295.1 uncultured Thermoanaerobaculia bacterium
CCTCGCCGGCCGCGACGTCCGCCCCGGCCGCCCCGGTGCGCCGCCGCCCGGCGCCCGCCGGCCGTGAGCCGGGGGGTCAGGGGACAGGGGACGGGGGACAGGGATCAGCCGCCGGGCGGGGTGAGGGGTGAGGTGTGAAGGGTGAGGGGATCGGGCCTTCGCTTGCCGGGTCGGCGCCTTGCCGATCTGGAGATCGGCGCCAGTGCGCGGCGCCCGGCGCCTGATCCTGGATGTGTCTCCCGATCCGCGATGAGCCGAGCGTCATCCGGCGGCGGTCTCCGCCACGTCCCTTGCGCTGTGAGACGGGAGGGTACGATACTCGTGTCGACAACCTGACGTCAGCTCGAAGGAGCCCAACGTGTGCCAGAGTTCGTCCACCACGGGGTCGCAGCGGCTGCCTGACGGATCGCCCCAGGCGGGTCTGAAGGCCCTGAGAGCGGTCGTGCTGCTCATCCTTGCCGCCGCCCTGGCGGCCTGCATCCTCAAAGACACCCGCCACACCCTGTACCTCGAGCCGGACGGCTCGGTGGTCTGGACCGTGCTCGAGGAGGACGTCCGCTCCGACGCCACGGCGCCGGCCGAGCGCACTCGCGAGGAGTGCGACTGGCTCGCCACGGCAACCGCCGGAGACCACCCGGCTGCCCGTGGCCTCGCCTGGCTCGGCGGGCGCCCGCAAAGCCGGGTGCTGCGGTCGGAGCGACCCTTCACGGTGTGGACCGAGGCTCGCTTCGAGTCCCTCGAGGAGCTCGCCCGGCGGCTCGTCGACGGTCTCCGGCTGCCGGCGGAGCTCGAGGTCGTGACCCATCCGGATGGCGGCGCCCTCACCGTCGTGCTCCAGCTCGCCGCCGTCGACGACTCCGAGGAGGCCGAGGAGGCCCTGGTCGACCTCCTCGACGACCTGGAGAGCGCCCGCCTGGTGCTCGTCGCCGGCCAGTTCATCGCCGCGGAGGGATTCGAGCTCGACGACGACCAGCGCACCGCCCGCCCGCTGCCGCCCCTCGAGGAACTCCTGGAGGCGAAAGAGGGCGCCCTGCGCTGGTCGCTGTCGTGGACCACCGCCGTGGATCCGAACCGCTGACGCCGCACTGCCCCTGACCCCTGATCCCTGTTCCCCGCGCCCTCGTTGCGTTGACACCAACCCTGCCCTCTGGTATAAACGCCGTCCCTCGCGTCCGAGGGAGAGGTGTGGCATGTCGGACTACGCGATTGTCGAGCATGGTGGCAAGCAGTACCGGGTGAGCCCGGGGGATGAGCTTCTGGTCGAGCGCGTCGGGGCCGACCTCGAGGCCGGCGACGCGCTGCTCTTTGACCGGGTCATGCTGGTCAGCCAGCAGGGGGCGGTGAAGGTCGGCCGGCCGACGGTCGAGGGCGCCCTTGTGCGCGGCTCGGTCATGGCCCCGGTGCGCGGCCCCAAGATCATCGTTTTCAAGAAGAAGAAGACCATCGGCTACCGCCGGACGAACGGCCATCGGCAGGATCTCTACCGAGTCCGCGTCGACGGCATCGAAGCGTGAGGTGAGGAATGGCACACAAGAAGGGCCAGGGTTCCAGCCGCAACGGGCGCGACTCCAACGCGCAGCGGCTCGGTACCAAGGTGGGTGACGGGCAGGCTGTGCACGCCGGGACGATCCTGGTGCGGCAGCGGGGCACCCGCTTCAAGCCAGGCGTCAACGTCGGCCGGGGCAACGACGACACCCTGTTCGCAACCGCCCACGGTAAGGTCAAGTTCCTGGATCGCGGCCGTATGGGCCGGTTCATCAGCATCGTCGCCGAGTGACTCCACCGCGGAGAACGCGGTCTCACCGCCGGTGACCCTGCTGCTCCAATCTCGCACACCGCGGCCCGGGGACCTCCGGGCCGCGACCGCGTGTGGCCGTCATCCGGTTCCTGCCGGCGACGCCGCCTAGGCCCGATGTTCATCGACACCACCCGTCTCGTGCTCCGCGCCGGCGCCGGCGGCAACGGCTGCGTGTCCTTCCGGCGCGAGAAGTACGCCCCGCGTGGCGGGCCCAACGGTGGTGACGGCGGCCGCGGCGGCGACATCGCCCTCCGGGTCGACCCGAGCTACAACACCTTTCTCCACCTCCACCACCAGCGGGTCATCGCGGCCGAGAGGGGCCGTCACGGCCTCGGCTCGAACAAGACCGGCGCCGACGGCGCCGGGGTGGTGATCCCGGTGCCCCCCGGCACCCTGGTGCGCGATCTCGGGACCGGAGATGTGGTCGCCGACCTGACCGAGGCGGGTCGGGAGCTGGTGATCGCCCGCGGCGGGG
>CAZKKP010000640.1:0-2268 GCA_964553295.1 uncultured Thermoanaerobaculia bacterium
AGGCCTTGAAGCCGACGTCGACGTAGTCGTCCGGGGTGTCCGGCGCCTCCGCCTCGGTCTCGACGGCGGTCGACCGGTAGCTGGCGACCCACACCGGGTCGACGGGCAGCAGACCGATCTGGCCGCCGCCGACGGTGTTCGCCTCGACCGTGAGCTGGTCGTCGACCAGGAGGAGCGCGGAGCGGGCCGACCAGACAAGGCCGCCGACCGGGGTCGCCCTGCCGGCGAGGCGCTCGCCGTTCGCGGGAGGCGGGTCGACCAGGTTCTCGAAGGTGTCGTGGGCAACCGTCGTCCGGACGTCGAGCACGGCCGCGCCCGAGGTGACCGACGACGGCGCCGAGTTGGAGTCGGTCGCGATGCACCGGTACTCGGTCTGGTGGCTCATGGCCACGGGGTCGAAGCGGAGGGTGTGGGACTGGGGGCCGGTGATGCCGTTGCCCTCGACCACGTCAGCCCAGAACCCGCCTCCGGCGGGTCGAACGAGGCGCTGCCAGCGGTAGCTGTAGGGCGGCATGCCGCCGGCGGCGGCGCAGGTCAGCTCGGCCGAGGTGTGCTCGGGAACCGCCCTGGAGGCCGGGTGGCTCGCGATCACCAGGGGCCCGATCGGCCCGAGGGTGACGGCGAAGTCGTCGAGGTGGAAGGCGCCGGGGGTCAGCAGGCCGTAGTTGAGGAAGCGGTGGAAGGCGGCGTGGCTGATCGCCGGGGTGTAGCCGACGTCGCCGAGGCCGGCAGTCAGCTCGAGCTCGGTGGAGTTCACCCAGGCGCGGACGCCGTTGGTCAGCCGGTCGTACTCGAGCTTGAGGCGGGCCGGCAGGGTCGGGTTGACCGGCGCGTTGAACAGGGTGTGGGCGGCGCCGTCGGCCATGACCTGGACCACGCCGTCGGGGCGCAGCATGAGCCACACCTGGCCACTGTTCCAGAAGGCGCCGGTGGGGACGCTGGCGAAGCCGATGCCGAACCAGCCACCGGCGCCGTCGGGTTGGGTGACCGCCTCCACGGCAGCGGTGCGGTAGCCCGGGTGCTCGGCAGGGTTGAAGGGGACGCCGGCCCGCGGCTCGGAGGCGCTGTCGGCGTTGGTGAGGGACTCCTTGCCGAAGCACACCGACGAGGTCGCCGACCAGGTCACGCCGCCGACCTCGACGGGGACGCCGTCGAGGGGGGCGCCGACCAGGCGGGGGGCGACGCCGGTGGTGAAGCTGTCGGCCAGGTCCTCCTCGCCGAGCTCGACGCTGAAGCCGAGGATCTCGGCGCCGCCCGACTTCTGGCCGGCGCCCTGGAAGTGGCCCTGGAAGCCGGCCACCTGGATCGAGGGCACGAAGCCGAAAACGTCGAGGTCCGGGTGGTCCAGCTCGACCTCGACCCGGTTCAGCCACAGGCGGACCCGGTTGGTGACCCGGTCGTACTGCAGGCGGACGCGGTTGGGCCCGGGCTGGAAGGCTGGATGGGGCTGGCCGCGCTGGTACAGCAGGTACCGCGAGCCGGCGGCGCGCACCGTCAGCCGGCCGCCGGCGTTGAGCGCCACCCAGACCTGGCCGGAGGCGGGCAGGGGCGTCCGGGCGAGCTCGGCGAAGCCGAGACCCACCCAGCCGGCGCCACCCGGGTCGAGCACCGCCTCGACGATGCCGCGGGCGGCATAGGGGTGGTCGAGCAGGGAGAAGCGCACCCCCGCGACCTCGGCCGGGTTGCTGGTGACCAGCCCGCGGTCGTCGAGGGTCACCCCCTGGGTCGCCTGCCACGTGCGGTGGCCGCGCTGGGTGGGCATACCGTCCAGCGGGCCGCCCGAGGACCGCCCGGGACCTGCGGGTCGGAAGGTGTCCCCGAGCACGCCGACGTCGGCCAGGGCCGGCGCCGCGGCTCCGATGAGGGCGGCGATGAGCACGACTCTTCTGATGGCAGGAGACATGGGCGGCGGATCCTCCGGAAGATGAGACTGGGGCACACGGCGCTCGCCTCGGAACCACGGAGTTACACGGGCGGCGCTCACGGCATTTCGCGACACTATTCGCATAAGGGTGGATCTGTCAAATTGTCATACAGGATTGATATTGTGTATCATTACTGCTCGCCTCCGATGCGCCCGAGCCCGCGCCGCTGTCGCCGCTCCTGCCGCCGGGTCAGCGCCTCGACGCCTGCCGCCCGATCCCGGATGTCCCGCGCGGACGGGGACGGAGGCTCGGAGCTCCGGGCGGCGGGCGGCCCGGAGTGGGATCCAGGACAAAGAATCCAGGACCCGCGCCCGAGCCCGCAGCCGGCCCCTTCTGGCAGGGG
>CAZKKP010000641.1:0-2238 GCA_964553295.1 uncultured Thermoanaerobaculia bacterium
CCCACCTGGGCCTCGACGTCGTCCGCAGGCGAAGGCGCCACCACCGGCGAGGCCGCCGGCGGCGGCGGCGCCGCGGCAGCGGCTAAAGAAGAAGCCCGAGGGGGCTCGGGCTTCGGGGGCGGCGTCGACCTGGTCGGGGCGGCGGGCTTCGTGGGTAGCGCGTCACGTTCAGGGGCGGGCAAGGCCTCTGAGGGCGCCGAGGTCGGCGCCAGGGCTCGCACGGGGCCGGAGACGTGCTTCGCCGCGCGCAGGACGACGCCGAGCGACTGCGCCGGCGGGGTGACTTTGAGCGCGTACTCGTTCGCGTCCATCCCCCGCGGGAAGTGCACCCGGAAGCAGGCGATCCCCTCGCCGCCGAGCCGCTCGGCGAGCTTCTCCGCCGCCCGCTCCCCGGCGTCGTCACGGTCGTAGGCGATCAGCACCCGCTCGGTCCCGTAGGCCTTGAAGGCCTCCAGCAGCTCGTCCGTGAAGCCGTTGACGCCATAGGCGGTGGTGACGTTTCGGAAACCGTGCCGCCAGAAGGTCAGCGCGTCGAGCAGCGCCTCGCACAGGATCACCTCGCGGCTCTCGCGCAGGGCGTCGAGGTTGAAGACGCCGCGACGGGGGCCCGGCAGGTAGAGGTGGTCCGGCGTGCCGGCGCGGAGCCTCGCCGTCACCTTGCGGCCGTACATCTGCGAGACCTTCCCCTCGGCGTCGAGGATCGGCACGACGAGGGAGCCGTTGAGGTGCTCGTGCCCCGACTCCCGCAGGATCCCCAGCTTCTGCAGCCTCCCCCGGATCTCCTGGCCCTCCATCCGGCTCTTCTGCGGCAGCCGGTAGCCCAGCGTCCGGTTGGCGAAGCCGAGCTGAAAGCGCTCCATCAGCTCGGCACACCCGAGGCCCCGGGACTCCAGGTACTCCAGCGCCTCCGGGCTCTCCTGCAGCGTCTCGTGGTAGTACGCGACCACCGCAGCCAGCAGCTCGGCGTCCGACCCCTTGGGGTCGAAGGGCAAGGGCAGCTTCGGGATCGACGACCGCTTCGGCGGCGGCGCGGGCTCGCTGGCGAGGCTGGGGTTGTCGGCACGAAGGATCTCCACCGCGTGGCGGAAGCTCACACCCTCCGCCGCCATCACCCAGTCCACCACCGACCCGCCCCGACCGCACGCCCCAAGGCAGTGCCACAGGTTCTTCGCCGGCGAGATCACCAGCGACGGCTCCCGGTCGTCGTGAAACGGGCACAGCCCGATCAAGTTGTCCCCATGCGGCGCCAGCTTCACCCCCCGCCCCTCCGCCAGCCCCCGCACCGAAACCTCCCGCTTCAGCCGCTCCAGCTCGTCCCCCGGAATCCTCGCCATGCCGCCTCCAGCTATAACCCTGTCAAGAAACTCTTACGGTATACTGACAATACCGTATACGTTCTGTCAAGAAGGACGGATCAGAACGGAGACCTAGAATGAATGCGGCATTGGCACGGATCTTCGAGATGGACTTCCCGCAGCGCTTGGCAGCTCTCCGCAAAGAGAAGGGGCTCACCCAACAGGCCCTCGCGGACAAGGTTGCCGTGCATGTCATGCAGATCCGCCGCTACGAGGGTGGCGCCTCCCAGCCGACCCTGGACGTGATCCGGCGACTGGCCGTCGCTCTCAGCGTCAGCGCGGATACGCTGCTCTTCGACCCCCAGGACAGAGGCCCCTCGGACGACCTCCGCCTTCAGTTCGAAGCGGTCGCACAGTTCGACCCCGAGGCTCGCAAGATCGCCAAGACCGTCCTCGACGGCCTCATCCTCCAGTATCAAGCTCGACGGCTCGCGGCTGGGGAGTAGCTCTCGTGGCTACCGCGTGGGCTCCGGGGAATCTCCCGAAAGGGCTTCCTCAAGGTCGAGCCCGGTGACACCAGAGAGCCGCATGGAGATGCTCCCAAGAGCCGGTGATGTCGCGTTCCGCCACGGCGCCAACCCCGAGACAAACCCGGACGTCCGCTGGGCAGGAATGGGTCTGCAAAGGGCCTACGCAGAAGGCTACCGGAGAGCCGCGTCGCTGATCATCGACGCGATCACCGAATCACGTGACCTGCGCCATCCCGACGAGCTCATCTACCCGATCGTCTACCTCTATCGCCACTCGATGGAGCTGCAGCTCAAGCTCCTCGTCGCCGCCGGCTCTTACCACCAGAACGGACGTGTCGACTTCAAGTGGCTGTACAACACCCACAGCCTGGGCCGCCTTTGGGAGCGCGGCAAACGCCTCCTCCTAGAGACCC
>CAZKKP010000642.1:0-2228 GCA_964553295.1 uncultured Thermoanaerobaculia bacterium
ACCGACCAGGAGCATCGAGCCCCAGACCGGCGGCGTCCAGCCGGGCCACGGGCCGACGGCGGCGAGGCCCGCCACGGCCCACCACCAGGCTCGTCGATCGCTGCCCGCCGCAGGTTCGGGAGCTGCAAGCACCCTGAGTACTCCTCACCACAAGAACGGTCGCGCACCGAGGGCGCCGATGCGCCCGAATGCCGGTGCTTCGTGACCGAGGCGTACCCGTGCCCTGGGTCGAGGGAGCGAAACGCCGGCAGGCGGGATGCAGCGGCGTCCGAATGCTAGCGTACTTGTGGCGAGAAGTACTCAGCCTGCCGCAGCATTCCGCATCATCGCCTCGACCTCCTCCGCCCCGGTCGGCAGCGCCGCCGAGAGGTTCTCGTGGCCCGCGGCGGTCACCAGGTGGTCGTCCTCGATGCGGATGCCGAGCCCTTCGTCGGGCAGGTAGAGGCCCGGCTCGTTGGTGATCACCATGCCCGGCGCGAGCTCGAGGGTGTCCCCGCCCGGGTCGTGGGCGTCCAGCCCGAGGAAGTGGCCGAGGCCGTGGATGAAGTACTGGCCGAGGCGGCCGCCCTTGCCATCGCGCAGCGGCGACTCCTGGAACACGGTGTAGGCGATCTTGCGCAGCTCGAAGATCGTCACCCCGGGACGGATCGCCTCGGCCGCACGGTCGTGCGCCTCCAGCACCAGGTTGTAGAGCTGCCGCTGGCGTTCGCTGAAGCGGCCGTTGACCGGGTAAGTGCGGGTCAGGTCGCCGCAGTAGTAGCCGTAGCGCGCGCCGATGTCGACCACCACCAGCTCGCCCTCGCCGAGGCGGCAGACGTTCTGGTCGTAGTGCAGGGTGGTCGCGTTGACGCCCGAGCCGACGATCGACGGGAAGGCGCAGCCCTCGGCCCCAGCCTCGCGGAAGGCAGCGTAGACCACCCCGTCCACGGCGCCCTCTCCGAGGCCCGGACGGATCACCCGGGCCGCCCGGCGGTGGGCCTCGGCGGTCGCCGCGACCGCCGTCCGCATCAGGCTGATCTCGCCGTCGTCCTTCACCGTGCGGAGGTCGACCAGGCAGGCGCCGAGATCGGCGACGGCGAAGCTCGGCAGCCGCTCCCTCAGCCGCGCCACGTAGCGGTGGCTCGGGGGCAGCTCCGCCGCGGTCCCGACCGGAGGAAACGGCGTCCAGAGCACGGCGCCGGGTTCGGACAGCCAGCCCTGGAGGCGGCCCTCGAAACCGGGCACCGGCCGTCGCCTGGCGTCGAGCACGATCTCCGACGGCCCCGTCGACAGCACCTCGTCGAAACCCAGGGCCGTCGCGGTCTCTTCTCCGGGCCCCCACTTGGGCCCGGTCCAGGCCTCGACGTTGGGGTTCCGTGGCGGCAGGAACAACGCCTCCGTGCCCTGGGCGGGGCGCAGCGCCAGCACCGCGTTGGGCAGCTCGACTCCGGTCAGGTAGAAGAAGTCCGAGCCCTGCCGGAAGGTCCCGACGTCGCCGTAGCCGCGATCGTCGCCGGCGCCCCAGAGCACCACCGCCCCCTCCCCCACCGCCTCCGCCAGCCGCCGTCGGCGCTCCCGGTAGACCTCCGGCGCCTGCAGCTCGGCCGCATAGTTGCCGCCGCGTAGATCCCGCTCGCTCATCGTCACCTCCTGGAAAGGGCATTCTATCCCTGCGGCGGTTCGAAGGTCGGGGGTCAGGGGTCGGGGTCAGGGTTTGCCGCCCGCACCCGACCCCGAGCCCGTGTCCCAACTCCGCTCTCGGGCCGCGCGCGACACCCGGGATCGGGCGACCGGCGGCAGGGCGCGGGCCGAATCGCTGTCGCCGTGTCAAGCCCCTCGTCCTGCCGGTTACGGTCTGCGTGGCTTCCGAGCC
The DNA here is from genome assembly GCA_964553295.1 of uncultured Thermoanaerobaculia bacterium. GTDB lineage: Bacteria > Acidobacteriota > Thermoanaerobaculia > Thermoanaerobaculales > Sulfomarinibacteraceae > CAZKKP01. Next base: position 1,853 of record CAZKKP010000642.1, read on the forward strand.
TGTGCCCGCGCCCGCAACCAGTAACCCACTACCAACAGCCCCCGCACCGCGGCCACTGCCCGTGCCGCCACCACACCTGGTCGCAGCGACAGGGGCAGCGGCAGGGGCAGCGGACGGCGCGCCCGCCGCCCGACCCCGGATCCTCTCGCGCCTCCCCGTCTCGACGGTGCTGACTCGCAGCGTTCGCGTGTGCCGGCGAGACGCCGGCACTACAATTCGCCCCTGCCAGATGGGGCCGGTTGCGGGCTCGGGAGCGGATTCAGGCTCGGAATCCAGGCGCCAGGCGGCGGGCGGCCGGGGGCGGGTTTCCGGGTCCGGGTTCCCGGTCCCGCACCCCGCGGCCTGCCGCCTGATCCCGGATGTCGCGCGCGGTCCG
>CAZKKP010000643.1:0-2227 GCA_964553295.1 uncultured Thermoanaerobaculia bacterium
GGCGATCCTCGCCGGTTCCCGGATGTGGTGGGTCACGCTGCTCGCGTTGATCGTTGTGTGGGCGTGGATCGGGGTGCGGGAGGACGTTCACCGACGAAGGTTCTGGTGGTGGGCTGCCGCACTCTCCGCGATGTCCGTCGGGCTCTGCAAGAACATGTTGGGTGTTCTGTTCGGCCTGGTCATCCTCGCCATCGAGATCGTACCCGTGATCACTCATCGGCGACGGACGGAGAGCTTCGTCGCTGCGCTGAAGCTCGTGCTGGTGACGGTGGCGGTGTTCGCGCTCTACTCGGCGTTGATGATCCCGCTCACTGATGGTCGATACGCCCACAAGCTCTACGCCGACGTGTTCGTCAGGGCCACGACGGGCCTCGACCCCGGGCACCTCAACGGGCCCGGATACTACCTCCAGAGGCTTGCGGGGGATTTCGGCTGGTGGCTGCTGCTGCTCGCGCCCGCGCTCGTCGCTGTGATCGGATTCCGGAGGCGCGATCGGGACACGTCCGCGAGGTTCCTCTTCGCCTGGATGGTGCTGGTGGTGGCCGGCTTCTCGGTGCCCGTCTCCAAGCTGCCGTGGTACATCTATCCCGCCTATCCGGCCCTCAGCCTGCTCGTCGCCGTGGGTGGGCGGGAGCTGATGCGCCTCGCGAAATGGAGGTCTCTTCAGGCCGCGTTGGCGTCGGTGCTCCTTCTTCTTGCCGCGGTCAGGGTCGCGGGCGTGGCGCGCGCCGTCGCGACGGATGTCACAGTGATCGACACGGACCGATTCGCCCGCAGCCTGGCGTCGCTCGAGGGCGCACAGTTGGTCGTCGACGAGCGCTCCATTAAACCTCTGGGGCGGCTCCGGGAGTGGAACCGCTATTACCTGCGGTCGGTGCCCGGTGTCAAGTGGATCCGTCGCAAGGGTGACGGGTTCGAGGCAGACGCGGACAGCTGCGTGTTTCTGGCCTGCGGCAGTCCCGGCGCACATCCCCCGAGCAGGGCCTTCCCGTGGCGCCCCATCATGAGGGTCCGAACCTCGGATCCTCTCGCCGCCCCGCTGTGGATCCTCGGGACCTGCGACCTCGACGTTCCGGGGACGGTGGGAGCGGATGCGGTCTTCTGGGAAGGCCTGATTGCCGCCGACGGATTCGAGGGTGGCGACCTGAAAGACTGGCACTGAGATGACGATTCCACCTTAGCCTCAGTTGACTCGGAGGCGCCGTGAGTCCCCGCTTCAGCGTCGTGATGCCCGTCTTCGGCGTGGAAGCCCGCGATCTCGGACCCGGCAGCATCGCCGTTCTCGAGTGCGACACGGGTGCGCGAGGTCGGTCCAGAAGGTGGTCCGCGGCCCCGGGCCACGGCCGGCGAGGCTCGAGCCGACCGGGTTGCCGGCGGCGTCCGGCTCGACCCGCCCGGTGGGCCCGCCGAACACCACTTATGCAGGCTCAAGGTGTCAGTCTGAGGACCGTCTGGTGGTCGCGGACGAGGCTCTCGATTCGGCGGTCGAAGGTCACCAATTGGATCTCGTGATGGCGAGCGAGGGCGACGAGGTAGCCGTCGGTGATCTGCTGGTGACCGAGCATTCGGTCGACCGTCTCGGCGAAGTCGGGGCTGTCGAGCGACGGCAGCTCGCCGATGAAGCGGTGGCCCTTGTGACGGGTCATGTTGACGAGCATCCGGGTCGCCTCGGCGGGGAGCTTCGCCTGGTCGGTGAAGGCCGGGTTCGAGGACAGCCGGACGAAGCCCAGTTGAGTCAGCGCGCAGGTGCACCACGCTCCCTTGTGGTCGGCAAACCAACGCCGTGAGGGCGAGTGGAACTGGTGGTTGGGCCACGCCAGGGCGAGCAGGACGTTGACGTCGAGCAGGGCGTCGGTCACTCGACTCCCTCCTCGGCCAGCAGCTCCGAGGCGCGCGAGCCGGGGATCAGATCCGAGCCGGCCGCCACCGAGAACATCGGCAGCCCGTCGGCGGTCTCGACCCCGGCCGCCGGCTCCAGGGCACGCCGGATCAGCCTCGACACCACCTCGCTGATCGGTCGACCCGAGCTGTCGGCGAGCGCCTTGACCGCGGCGTGGACATCGTCGGGGAGGGTGATGGTGGTTCGCATGATGATACGGTAGTGCGATGATGCGGTGATGTCAAGGCGGCCAGACCCTCGGCGCCAAGACCTACGATCTCGAGGGCGTTGACGAGCTGCCGGCGGACTGAGTACTCCTCGCCATGAGCACACTCGCATTCGGGCGCC
>CAZKKP010000644.1:0-2212 GCA_964553295.1 uncultured Thermoanaerobaculia bacterium
CGGCCGTGCAGCGCGGCGTCGACGGCGACCCCGAGGGGGCCCTGCAGACCCTCGATGGCGTCCGGTCGCCGGTCGCGGGGGACGAGCGGGTCGAGACGATCCGCCGCCAGCTCGAGGAGCAGCTCGCCCGGCTCGACGCCCAGCCGCCGGAGATCGCCGTCGACGGCACGGTCGAGCTCGGCTTCCGCAAGAACCAGACCTTCGTCCTGCCGCTGCGCATCACCGATGACTACCGGGTGGTCTCGGCCGCCGTGCTGCTCCGGCAAGAGGGCCAGCAGGAGTTCCGCGAGCTGCCCCTCGAGCCCACCGGTCCGGACACCTGGAAGCTCACCCTGACCCCGGAGATGCACGGCAACGAGAACGTCGAGCTGTACGTCGTCGCCGCGGACCGGTCCGGCCACGAGAGCCGTCTCGGCGCCGGCGCCGGGCCGATGCGAATCGAGCGCAAGAAGTGGTTCGAGAGATGAACCGACCGGTCCGGCCTCCGGCCGGGGTGGGTTGAGCCGGCGGCCCCGCCGGCCGGAGGGCCGCGCCCGTGCCGGCCGAGCGCGTCGCCTCGGGCTTGCGGGCGAGCTGGCGGCGCTGCTGCTCCTCTGGCTCAAGGGGTATCGGCTGCGCCACCGGCGCTGGCGGACACCCTCGGGCGGTGAGCTCGACCTGGTGATGGAGCATCGCGGCGAGATCGTCTTCGTCGAGGTGAAGACCCGCTCGAGCACCGCCTTCGGGGGCGCCGCGGCGGCGGTCGACCGGCGCAAGCGCGAGAGCCTGGTCCGGGTCGCCGGCGCCTATCTCGGCCGGCACGGGCTGTGGCAGCGGCCGCATCGATTCGACGTGGTGGCCCTCGACCGGGGGGAGGGCCGGCTCGGCTGGCGCATGCGCCACTTCCAGAACACCATCCGCACCGACCGCGGCCGCCTGATGTGAGTCGGGGTCCGGCATGAGCGACTCCGCGATGCGCACCGCCGACTTCGACTACCGGCTGCCGCCGGAGCTGATCGCCCAGACCGCCGTCGCGCGCGGGCGGTCGCGGATGCTCGTCCTCGACCGGGCCACGGGCGCCGTGGCGCATCGCACGGTGCGCGACGTGCCGGGCCTGCTCCGGCCCGACGACCTCCTGCTGGCCAACGACACCCGCGTGCTGGCGGCGCGCCTCGTCGCCCGCCGGCTGACCGGACGCCGCTTCGAGCTCCTGCTCCTGCGACCCGAGGACGGCGCCGGGTGTTGGGAAGCCCTGCTCAGACCCTCCGGCCGGGTCCGGCCCGGCGAGCACCTCCTCCTGGAAGACGGCGGCGGCGCCCGACCCCGGGAGTGTCTCGGCGACGGTCGCTGGCGGGTGGACTTCGAGCCGGCGCTCGACGTCGAGCGGATCGACCGCCTCGGCGAGACGCCTTTGCCGCCCTACATCGAGCGTACCGGCGGCGCCACCGCCGAGGACCGGGAGCGCTACCAGACGGTGTACGCCGTCGTGCCGGGAGCGGTGGCGGCGCCGACCGCCGGCCTCCACTTCTCCGCGGAGCTGCTCGACGAGGTCCGGCGCCGCGGCGTCGAGATCGTCTACGTCACCCTGCACGTCGGCCTCGGCACCTTCCGACCGGTTTCCGTCGAGCGGGTCGAGGAGCACGAGATGCACGCCGAGTGGTACCGCTTCGGCGAGGACGCCGCGGCGCGGGTCAACGGCGCCCTGGACGACGGCCGCCGGGTCGTCTGCGTCGGCACGACCTCGGTGCGGGCCCTCGAAGGGGCGCTGACCGTCGGCAACGGTCGGGTCCAGCCGGGTGCGGCCGAGACCGACCTCTTCATCACGCCCGGCTACCGCTTCCACGGCGTCGGCGCCCTGCTCACCAACTTCCACCTGCCGCGCTCCTCGCTGCTCATGCTGGTCAGCGCGCTGGCCGGTCGCGAGCGGGTGTTGGCTGCCTACCAGGAGGCCATCGCGGAGCGCTACCGCTTCTACTCCTACGGCGACGCCATGCTCGTTCTCTGAGCAGGAGACGGCTCGGGGCGTGCTCAGCCCGGGTCGTCGTCGTCGACCAGGGGGCGGACGGCAGGCGTGTCGAGGTCGTCGAGCTGGCCCGAGCGCACCGACCAGACGAACGCCGCCACTCCGGCCGCGGCGAGCAGCAGGGCGACCGGCAGGGCGATGTACAACGCCGCCATGCACGCAGGAATCGAGCAGGCGCCCGGGCCATTCCCGCGCCCGTGCACACGACCC
>CAZKKP010000645.1:0-2209 GCA_964553295.1 uncultured Thermoanaerobaculia bacterium
CTGTAGGAAACCCAGCTACAAGGTGACGTAGGGGACATCCAGATTCCCGCACAACGGGAGCTGGTCAAGACATCCTCTGAAAGGGCGCGGAGGGCGCCGCGGGGGACGAGGGATGACCAAGCTCCGGGAAAGGGAACTGGTGGTGATGGACGTGTTGCTGGAGAAGGGATGGAGCACGAGAGCCGCTGCGCGTGAGCTTGGCGTCGACGAGAGCACGCTGCGGTACCGGAAGCGGCGCCGGGAGAGCGGGGCGAAGGATGGGCGGGCCGGGCAGGCGGAAGCGTGTGCGCCGTGGGCCGAGGTGATCGGGGCATGGCTCGAGCAACAGCGGGCCGAGGAGGGCCAGGCGGCATCGGTGAAGCAGCTGCACGAGGAGATGGTGGAGCGGCACGGGTACGACGGGGGCTACAAGGCGCTGCTGCGATACGTACGGCGGCGGATGCCACCGCCGCGGCTGCGCCCGGTACGGCGGGTGGAGACGAAGCCGGGGTCGCAGGCGCAAGTGGACTGGTTCGAGCGGTTGCCAGTGCACGTGGAGGAGCTCGGCGGGCGGACGACGCTGGACGCGCTGGTGGTGTCGCTGTCGCACTCGCGGATGTTTGCGGTGATCTGGGCTCTGGGAAGGGACCTGTACTGGTGGCTGCGAGGGCACAACGAGGCGTTCTCGAGGTTGGGCGGGATCCCGTGGACGGTGAGGATCGACAATCTGAAGACCGGGGTGGCGTGGGGCTGCGGGCCATGGGCGACGATCCAGAGCGGGTACGCCTCGTACGCGCGTCAGCTGGGCTTTGTCGTCGATCCCTGTCGGGTGCGGACGGCCTCGGACAAGGGCAAGGTCGAGCGCCGCGGACGGGACGTGCGGAGCTTCCTTCAGGCGCTCGGGAGTGTTTGCTTCCTGCGCCTGGAGGACCTGCAGGGCGCGACGGACGAGCGGGTCAGGACCCGGGTGGGGAGGCTACCCTGCCCGGTGACGGGACGCAGCATCCTCGACAGCTGGGAGGCGGAGCGGGAGGCGCTGCTGGCACTGCCCGAGACCCTGCCGGAGCCCTTCGACGTGCAGGTGGCGAGGAAGGTGACCAAGGACTGCCTGGTGAGCTTCGAGGGTCGCCAGTACGGGGTGCCGTTTGCGTACGTAAGGCGCCAGGTCCAGGTGCGTGGGTGCCCCGGCGCGGTGGAGGTCCACAGCGCCGACGGGGTTTTCTTGGCGCGTTACCCGCGAGGCACGGAGTGTCGCTTGCTGATCGACCAACGACACTCCGAGGGGGAGAGCGACACGCGGGTCATCGCACCGACACCGCTTGGCAGGATCGCCCAGGCGATCGTGCTCGAGCGGAGCTGGGAGGTCGCCCGGCGACCGATCGACGAGTACGCCGCCATGGTGCGGAGGCTCGCATGACGGCGCGGACCGACCTCGACCAGACACGCTCGCTGATGTCCGACCTGGGATTCGAGTTTGCCGTACACGTGCTGCCCGAGCTGATCGAGCGCGGGGTCCGGGAGAAGGCGACCCTGTCCGGCTTCCTCGACCTGGTGCTCACGACGGAGCGGGAGGCTCGCGAGGAGCGCCGGGTCAAGACCTCCCTGAAGCTCTCCGGGCTGTCGTCGGCCAAGACCCTCGAGAGCTTCGACTTCACCTTCGCCCGTGGGGTCGACCGGCACAAGATCGAGATGCTGGCGACCTGCGAGTTTGCCCGACGGCGAGAGAACATCCTGCTCCTCGGACCGCCGGGCGTCGGCAAGACCCATCTCGCTCTCGGGCTCGGCGTCAAAGCCGTGGTCAACGGCTTCTCAGTCTCCTACACCACCGCCGACGAGCTTCTCGACCAGCTCCGCCGCGACGACGCTGCGGGCCTCCGCCGGATGTACCGCCGGCGGTACTGCACCGCGGCGGTGCTGATCATCGACGAGCTCGGCTTCCAGGCCCTGGACCGGCGAGACGCCCATCTGCTCTTCAAGGTCCTCTGCACCCGCTACGAGCATTCCTCGACGATCATCACCTCGAACAAGTCGATCCGCGACTGGCCGGAGATGATCGCCGGCGACGAGATGCTCGCCACCGTCTTCCTCGACCGGCTCCTGCACCACTGTCACGTCGTCCAGATCGACGGCCGCAGCTTCCGGCTGCGCGACATGCACGGCAGGCAATCTCCGTCGTGACACCCACCGTGCTCACCCGGCGGCCCCGAGCCGGGGGTCACTGCGCTCCGGG
>CAZKKP010000646.1:0-2206 GCA_964553295.1 uncultured Thermoanaerobaculia bacterium
GGGAGCGCGCGCCCCCGAGCCGGCGGACGACGACCTCGAGGGTCGTCGCGCCCGGGGGACGGCGGAGCAGCACGGTCGCGGCGCGGCCGAGCACGCCGGTGTCCGGGTCGAGAGCGCCCGAGCACTGGCCGCGGGCCTGCGGTCCCGGTCGGTACTCCGCCGGGATCGCTCGGGTGTCCTGGCGCATCCGCTCGCTGTAGCGAAGCTGCCAGTCGACGTCGGCCGGCGGCGCCGTGTGGATGGGCGCCTCCAGGGCGGCGGGGTCGAGGTCGTCGGCGGGCCAGCCGAGCACCCCGGCGAGGCCCCGGTAGGCGATGGCGCCGTACAGGGCGTTGGCGGCGGGGGTCCCGTGGAGCAGCGGCGGCGGGTTGAGCCAGGCGCCATCGAGGAAGCGGCCGGGCACGACGGCGTAGGGGCTGCGAAGGCCGGCGTCGGCGACCGACGCATGCACCTCCTCGTCGAGCCAGTCCGCGATGTAGAGGGTGAACAGGGGCACCCCGAGTGCGGCGAGGCGCCGCTCGGTGTCGGCCATGGCCGCGAACACCGCGGCCCGGCGGCTCCGGTAAAGCCAGGAGTCGGCGCCGCGGACCCGGAACCAGATGCCGTGCGGATGGCCGAAGAGGTCGCGGGCGACGCCGCCCTCCCAGATCGAGCCGTTGGGCAGGATGGTGTAGGTGCTGTTGTGGTCGTTGGAGCACGGGCAGAGCACGACCGCGTCGGGCTCGAGACGGTCGAAGAAGTACCACAGGGCGGCGAGCTGGTTGAACCCGTTGTAGCCCGGCAGGGCGAGGGTGGCAGCCTCGACGCGGGCTTCCGGCCCGAGCCGCTCTCCGGCGAGGCGGGCGAAGGCCGCCGGGAAGCCGTCCTGCTCGGCGACGCCCATGCCGTAGGTCCAGGAGTCGCCGACGAAGAGCACTCGGAAGACGCCGTCGGCCGTGGTCACGGCGCCGGAGCGATAGCCGATCTCGTTGGCGGTGAAACGATCTCCCCAGATCTCGAGCTCGGCGCCGGGGGCGAGGGTGTAGCCGATCCGCGGCTCGAACCAGGCCCACTGCAGCGCCCCCGGGCTGACCTCGAAGAGCTCGGCCACCAGCCGCTGGCGGTCGGCGGCGGCGAGGCGGTCCACCGTCACCGGCGTCGCGCGTCCACGCCACCAGGCGACGCCGACCGCGATGGCCACCGCGATCGCGGCCGCCGCCACTGCCAGCAGGATTCTCGCGATCCTCTCGTACACGCTGCCGCTCCCCGGCGTCGACGCGCTCCGCGGCCTTCGTCCGCCGTGCCGGGAGCATAGCAAGATGGAGCGGCAGAGGGGCTGCCTGCTATCGTGGGGTCGCCGTGACCGTCGCGATCTGGATTCTGGCGCCGCTGGTCGTGGTCCACCTGGTGCTCGCCCGCCGGTGGCGCCCCGGGCTCCGCTTCCAGCTGTTGCTCGACCTGGTGCTCGCGGTCCTCGTCGGTCCGGCGCTGTTCACCGGCGCCGACCTCGGCACGGTGCGCTGCCTGGAGCGCAATGCCCCCTTCGACCGCTGGCGGTTCTCCGCGGGAACCGGCTTCCAGCCGACCCAGTCGGACCTCGTCCTGCAGATCCACCCCTGGATGGAGGAGGCCCGCCGCCAGCTCGCCGCCGGTCGGCTGCCGCTCATCGCCGAGCATATCGGCGCCGGCCTGCCGCTCCTCGCCCACGGTCAGAGCGGTCTGTGGGCGCCGGTCAACCTGCCGGTGTGGATCCTCGGACCGGAGCGCGGCACGACGGTGATGGCGGCTCTCAAGATCGAGGTGGCGGGCCTCGGCGCCTTTCTGCTGCTGGCCCGCCGCTGGCGCATGCCGGTCGCCGCGGCGGCTGTCGCCGGCGTCGGTTGGGCGGCGGCGCCGTATCTCCTCGGCTGGCTGCTGGTGCCCATGGGCTGGGTGATCGCGGCCCTGCCATGGCTGTGGTGGCTGGTCGGCTGGGTCGGGGGCGGCAGAGCTCGCCCCGGGCGGGTCGCCGCGGCGGGCGGCCTGGCCGGCTGGTTGCTCGGCGCCGGGCTCAACCCGGAGACGGCGGCGATCGTCGTCGGCTCGGCCCTGCTCGGCGGGCTCGCCGGCCATCCCCGACGGTGGCCGAGGTTGCTTGCGGTGGCGGCGATCGCGGGAGCGTGCGCCGCAGCACTTGCCTGGCCGACCTTCGGCGCCATCGCCGCCTCGTCACGGCTGGCCGTCGACC
>CAZKKP010000647.1:0-2205 GCA_964553295.1 uncultured Thermoanaerobaculia bacterium
CGCCACCTGCAACGACTGCCACCTCGCCCCCCACCCCGTGACCAAGTGGGTCACCAAGGCCGACAACGGCTTCTTCCACTCGCTCGCGTTCACCACCGACAGGTTCGACGAGCCGATCCGGATCAAGCCCCGGAACCGGCGCGTCACCCAGGACGCCTGCCTGAGCTGCCACATCCGATTCGTCGAGGAGATGCTGCCGGCCACCCGCGACGGCGACATGCCGTGGTGCGTCCAGTGCCACGCCGACGTCGGCCACGCGCTCCGCAACTGAGACCTGGAGGCGGCGATGACGCCCACAGAAGACGCTCGTGACCGACATGATGCCCAGACCCCTCCCCCGCAGGCGCCGCGCGGCCTCTGGCGACTGCTCGTCGCCGTGTTCGCCGTGGCGGTGGTGGCGACCCTGCTCGTCACCTTCGTGCTGGTGACCATGTTCGAGCGCAAGCAGGAGGCGCGGATCCCCTTCGTCCGGGCGGTCGAGGTCTCCGAGATCAGCACCGACCCCGAGCCCTGGGGCGCCAACTGGCCGCACCAGTACGACGGCTGGCGCTCGACCGCGGGGGACAAGTTCTATGGCGGCTCCAGCGCCTTGCCCGAGAGCAAGCTCGAGAAGCAGCCCTGGCTGAAGCGGCTGTACGCGAACTACGCCTTCAGCATCGACTACCGGGAGGCCCGCGGCCACGCCTACATGCTCTACGACCAGGGGGTCACCGAGCGCATCACCCAGAAGCCCCAGGCCGGCGCCTGCCTGCACTGCCACAGCTCGATCTCGGTGCTCTACCGCAAGGTCGGCCTCGAGGCGATGGGCCTGCCGGCGGACGACGACGCCCTGGCGGCGGACTTCAACATGCCGGCGGTGATCCGCGGCTTCCAGGAGCTGAGCACCAGGCCCTACTTCGATGTGATGCAGCTGCTGCTCACCGTCCCCGACGGCACCCCCGAGGCGGCGGAGGGGGCCTTCCCCCTGCCTCCCGCCGGCGGCTTCACCGGCGAGATCGCCGGCCAGCCCCTCGACCCCAGCCAGGTCGTCACCGGCGCCGCCCACCCCGTGAGCTGCATCGACTGCCACCACCCGGAGACGCTGGAGCTGCGGGTCACCCGCCCCGGCTTCGTGCTCGGCATCGCCGCCCTCGCCGAGGGCGACGCCCCGGCGCCCCACCTGCCGAGCATCGAGCGCTGGCGCAAGGGCAGCCGCGAGCGCCCCTACGACCCGAACCTGGACGCCTCCCGCCAGGAGATGCGGAGCTACGCCTGCGCCCAGTGCCACGTCGAGTACTACTGCGCCAACCGGCAGACCCTGACCTTCCCCTGGGGGCACGGCCTGCGCGCCGAGGACCTCGAGAAATTCTGGGAGGAGGAGGTCTTCCCGGACGGTACGCCGTTTTACGACTACCTGCACGGCGAGACCGGCGCGCCGGTGTTCAAGGCCCAGCACCCGGAGTTCGAGCTGTGGAGCCAGGGCATCCACGCGCGCAGCGGCGTCAGCTGCGCCGACTGCCACATGCCCTATGAGCGGCGCGGCGCCATGAAGGTCTCCAACCACACCGTCGCGAGCCCCCTCGGCCGGCTCAACTCGGCCTGCCAGCCGTGCCACAACCACGAGACGCACGAGCTCGAGGCGCGCATCGCGATCCTGCAGGAGAAGACCCTCGCGGCCATGGAGCGGGCCGGCCGGGCGATGACCGACATGCTCGACGCCATCCTCCAGGCCAAGGCCGCGGGAGTTCCCGAGGACCGCCTGCAGGAGGTCTACCTTCTGCAGCGCAAGGCGATGTGGCGGCTGGACTACATCTCCAGCGAGAACTCGCGGGGCTTCCACGCCGACCAGGAGGCGATGCGGGTGCTCGCCGAGTCCATCGACTACAGCCGCCAGGCCCAGGCGATGGCGACCGCGCTGCGGGCGCCGGCCCCGCCGCCGATCGACCCGACGGCGGCCAAGCCGGTCATCGGCGTCACACCCGCCTCCGCCGCCGCGGCCCGCTGAACCGCGTACAAAGGGGTGTCGGGTAGACACATCCACACGTGTCGGCATCGCTCCGGCGCGGGATCACCGCGTCCCGCTGTTCGAGCCAGCGCGAGGAGGCTGTAGGGCACAGATGGTGGATGGATTTCGGAGCGTCGTGAGATGGCCGTTTTCGGCGGATTCGAGAAACAGTACTCCGAGTACGGGCCGAGAATCCGCCGGGAACGGGCGCTCACGACGCC
>CAZKKP010000648.1:0-2205 GCA_964553295.1 uncultured Thermoanaerobaculia bacterium
TCCACGGCGGTGATCAGGTGGACGCCGCGCTTGCCGCCGATCACCGCGTGGACCTCGTCGAGGATCACCGTGCGCACCGGCGCCAGCAGCTCCCGGCCGGATCGCGAGGTGAGCAGGAGGTTGAGGCTCTCCGGGGTGGTGACCAGGATCTCCGGCGGCTGGCGGAGCATCCGCCGCCGCTGATCGGGCGGGGTGTCGCCGGTGCGCACCGCGGCGCGCAGGGTGCGGCCCGGTGCACCGTCGTCCGAGGTCGCGGCGAGCAGCTCGGCCAGGGGCCGCTCGAGGTTGCGGCGGATGTCGTTGCCCAGGGCCTTCAAGGGGGACACGTAGAGCACCCGCGTGGCGCCGCAGGGCCAGGCGCCCACCAGCAGCCGGTCGATCGCGAGGAGGAAGGCGGCGAGGGTCTTGCCGCTGCCGGTGGGCGCGGACGCCAGCAGGTGCTCGCCGGCGGCGATGCGCGGCCAGGCCAGGCGCTGGATCTCGGTCGGTGTGCCGACCCGGGCGACGAACCAGCGCCGCACCGGTTCGCTGAACAGGTCGAGGACGTCGTGGCTCACGGTGGGCGGCGCCGGCGTCACCAGTCGGGCAGCGGCCTGCGGACCCACGTGCGCACGATCCGGTCCCGCTGGGCAGCGAGCTCCGGCTCGGCGGGCAGCTCGCGGACCCGCGCCTCGTCGCGCCGGTTCCCCTGGGCGATCACGATGATCACCGCCGCCGGGATGACCACGTACAGGATGTCGCCGCCGCTCAGCGCGCCATCGACGATGCCGACGAAGAACACCAGCGCCGGCGACGCGAGCAGCACGATCTGGACCAGGGCGGCGTACATCTGGCGCGCCACCACCCGCTTGAAGCGCTCCAGGTCGTGGCTCGAGGCGAGCCGCGGCACCTCGGCGGCGAAGCGCCGCAGCTCGGCGCCGAAGTAGAAGGCGTTGCCGGCGGCGAGGGCCGGCAGGATCAACATCGCGGCGAGCCAGGCGGAGCGCATCGTGGTCTTCCGAGTATAGCGCTCACGCGGGGTCGGCCGGTTCGCCGGCGAAGAAGTCGAGCACCGCCTCGGCGGGGTCGGCCAGGAGCAGGGTGGTCGGGTCGCCGAGGGTCCAGTCCTCGGGCAGCAGCCGGGCGTAGCGCGGGTCCTGGAAACGGCGGCACAGCAGGGCGATGACGCCGCGGTCGGTGGCCGAGCGGAGCAGCCGGCCGGCCGCCTGGACCACCCGGGTGAGGCCGGGGACCAGGTAGGCGTAGCCGAAGCCGTGGCCGTACATCTCCTGGTAGTAGGACTTGAGCAGCTCGCGGTCGAAGTTGTACTGGGGCAGGCCGGGGGAGACCACCACCACCTGGGAGAGCATCCGGCCGGGGTAGTCGACGCCCTCGGCGTAGATCCCACCGAGCACCGCCAGCAGCAGGTGGGCGCGGCCGGAGCCGAGGGCCGCCAGAAGCTCCCGCTGGCGGGCGTCGTTGGCGCCGGGCTCCTGGGCGATCACGCGATGGGCGACCGGCGGCAGCCGCTCGTGGACGGCGCGCAGGAAGGCGTAGCTCGGGAACAGCACCAGCGAGTTGCGCGCCGGCGGCGCCAGCCGGGCGATCCAGGCCGCGATGGCGTCGTATGACCCCTGGCGACCGCGGAAGGTGGTGTCGACGTCGTCGATGCACATCACCAGTCGGTTCTCGGGGGGGAAGGGCGACGGCACCGACAGCTCGTCGGTGCGGTGCTCGTCGAAGCCGAGCAGGGTGCGGAAGAACTCGAAGGGCTGCAGGGTGGCGGACATCGCCACCGCGCCGGCGCTGTTTTCCAGGATCTGACCGACGAAGCGGGAGGCGTCCAGACAGAGGATCCGCAGGCGGGCGGCGCCGGCGGTCTCCCTGGAGGCGAGCTGGACGAGCTCGGGACCGCCCTGGGAGAGCACGCGGTGGAAGCGGGACAGCTCGAGGAACAGGTCGAGCACGGGGTCGTCGGCGATCCACAGCTCCCGCTCCCGCTTGTACAGGAAGTACTGCAACATGGCGCCGTCGAAGGCGATGCGCAGCTCGGCGAGGTCGTCCAGGGGAATGTCCGCCGGCCGGTCGCCGGCCCCCTCGCAGTCCTCGAAGGCGGCGGCAACGGCGCCGTCGATGAAGGCCGTGACCTCGTCGACGAGCACCGCGAGGTGTCGGAAGACCGCGTTGTCGCGGCTGGCGACGAAGCGGGCGGCGGTCTCGGCGGTG
>CAZKKP010000649.1:0-598 GCA_964553295.1 uncultured Thermoanaerobaculia bacterium
AGCGCCGATCTCCAGATCGTCCGGGGGTGCTCCGCGAATGGGGGGAGAGCCGTCGGCAACGGGAAAGGGCTCGGCCCTGACCCCTGTCCCCTGTCCCCTGTCCCCTGACCCCTGACCTGACCCCTGACGCCGGACAACGCTACAATCGAGGATCGCGGCGCCGGGCGCCGTCCGGAGTCCATGTACGAGCAGTTCTACGGTCTCATCGAGCCGCCCTTCAACATCACGCCCGACCCGCGCTACCTGTTCTTCTCGCGGCAGCACCGCGAGGCCTGGGAGCGGGTGCGCTACGGGATCGAGCGGCGCTCGGGCTTCGTCCAGCTCACCGGCGAGGTCGGCGCGGGAAAGAGCACGCTGTGCCGGGCGCTGCTCGAGCAGCTCGGCGAGCAGGCCGCCACCGCCCTGATCCTCAACCCGGTGATGACCGGGTTGCAGCTGGTGCGCTCGTTGCTTGCCGAGCTCGGGATCGACGGTCGGGGCAACGACCGGGTGCGGCTCCTGGAGCGGCTCAACGCCTTCCTCCTCGAGACCGCCGGCGACGGCCGCGACGTCGTGCTGTTCGTCGACGAGGCGCAGGACATGTCCGACGAGCTGCTCG
>CAZKKP010000649.1:608-2203 GCA_964553295.1 uncultured Thermoanaerobaculia bacterium
CGAGGAGGTGCGGCTGCTGTCGAACCTCGAGACCGACGACCGGCGCCTGCTCCAGATCGTGCTCGTCGGCCAGCCCGAGCTGCGCGACCGGCTCGAACGGCCGGGCCTGCGCCAGCTCGCCCAGCGGATCACGGTGCGCAGCCATATCGGTCCCCTCGACCTGCGTGAGACCGAGTCCTACATCCGCCATCGCCTCGGGGTCGCCGGCGCCGGCGGCCGGCCGGGCTTCAGCTCGTGGGCGTTCTTCGCCATCCACCGTGCCTCCGGTGGGGTGCCCCGGCGGATCAACGCGGTCACCGACCGGACCCTGCTCGCCGGCTATGTCGACGGCGTCGACCAGCTCGGCTGGCGTCACGTCCGACGGGCGGTGCGCGACCTGGAGGGCCGGCGGTGAGCCTGGTGTCCGACGCCCTGCGCAAGGCCCGCCTGGAGGCGGCGGCCCGCGACCGGGCGGCGGCCAGCCTCATCGGCGGCGGGCTGCCGCCGATGAGGCGGTCGTCGCGGCTCGCCACCGGGCTGGTGCTCGGCGTCCTGCTCGCCCTCGCCGCCGTGCTCGGCGGCGGCGCGGTTGCCTGGTGGCTAGCTGCGGACCGGGATCCGCAGGGGGTGGATCCGCGACGGGCCGGCGCCCGGGCGCCGGTCGAGGCCGCGTCCTCGATCCCCGTGGACTCCCGGGCCGAGGCCGCCCTTTCGCCGCCGGCGGCGGGCGACTCCCCGGATGACCTCGTCGGCGCCGCCGCCGGCGTGGTCCTCGAGCCCTCGACTCCGGCCGACGACGGGGTCGCCGGCGCTGAGGGTCCGTCCGCGTCGGCGGCGACCGGCGAGAGAGGCCGCGTGCCCGTCTCGGCCCCGTCCCGGCCGCCCCGGCAGCAGGAGTATCTCGTGGTCGCGGACCTCGGAGACCGCATCCTGACCCTGGACTACCTGGTCCACCGGGCGACCGATCCCTTCGCCCAGGTCAACGGCGTCGAGGTGCACGTCGGCTCGACCGTCGCCGGTTTCACCGTCGAGGAGATCACCGAGGACGCGGTCCACCTGCGCGACGAGCTCGGCTCCCTCGTGCTCCGCGCTCGCTGAGGTCGTCCGGCTCGCCGAGCCCGTTGTCGGCCGCGCGTCAACCCGGCAGGACGGTGGTCCTCAACCCCTTGCCGAGCCCGCCGCCTCACCGATCCGGAACTCCCAGGCGCAGGCGGCGCCCTCGGGAGCGTCCGGCGGACAGTGCAGGCAGCGGACCTCGATCCGGGGGTCTACGGTGCGGGCGAAGGTGGTGAACTCGACCATCCCGACCGGCTTGCAGGGGAAGTCGTCGAGACCCTTGCGCCGCCGGGGCTCCTGGACCCGGCAGCGGTCCATGACGAAGCGCAGGGTCGCCCCTTCGTCGGACCACTCGCTGTGCTGGGCGTTGACCAGCGCGTACATGCGGCGCTCGAGGGCCTGCTCGAGAGCCTCCAGGCCGCCGTTCGGAGGGATGTCGAAGAGCTGCATCAGGCGGCGCGCCTCGGCGGCGGCGAAGCGACCCCATGCCTGGGCGTCGAGCTCGATCGCCGCCTCCAGGCCGAGCCGATCCTCGGCGGCCAGGAACCAGCAGCCGTCGT
>CAZKKP010000650.1:0-2201 GCA_964553295.1 uncultured Thermoanaerobaculia bacterium
CCGCCGCGGATGTTGGCCAGGGCGTAGACGCCGCCCCGGGCGAGCCAGGCGTTGCCGATGGTCGCCGTGTAGCCCGGCAGCTGCGGAACCTCGAAGCCACCGTAGCCGTAGAGCAGGGTCGGCGCCGTCCCGTCCGCTGCGAACCCCTTCGGCGTGACCACGAAGTACGGGATCCGGGTGCCGTCGGCGGAGGTGGCCTCGTACTGGGCGACCGCCATGCTCTCGGCGTCGAACCACTCCGGCGAGGTCTTGAGCCTGACCGGGGCCTCCTGGCCGGACACCGTCCAGAGGCTGGGCGGTGTCAGGAAGTCCTGGTAGCTGAACAGGAAGCGGTCCTCAAAGTCGGCCACCGAGCCGAGCCCGACGGTGCCGAGGCCGGGCAGCGGGATCTCCTCCTTCAGCCAACCGCCGTCCTCGCCGGGCCGGAACGAGTGCAGCCGGCCGCGGACGTTGTCCAGCGTCGTCACCAGCACCCGCTCCCGGGTTGCCGAAACGCTCCCCAGAGACACCCGGTCGGAGGGCTCGAAGAGCACGTCGAAGCTCCTTCCGCCGCGCAGGAAGTCGTCGAGCCCGATGGCGAGCAGCGCATCCGCAGGATAGGTCCTACCGCCGACCTCCCAGGGCGTGCGCAGGCTGACCAACAGCCGGTCGGCGAACACCCCCCGGAGCTGGGCGTCAGCGGGCAGGTCCAGCTTGACCAGGCGCTCGCCGAGACGCAGGTAGGCGATGCTGCGGAAGAACTCCGGCACCTGGAGGACGTAGTCGTAGCGGCCCCACGGCGTGTGCTGGCTGTAGGCCACGGCGTAGACGTCGTCGGGTCGACCCTCGAAGACCGTCTCGGCGGCCTCCAGGGTGGTGCCCCGTCGCCACTCCTTCGCGATCCGCGGGTAGCCCGAGGCGGTCAGCGAGCCCTCGCCGAAGTCGGTCGCCACCCAGAGGGTGTCGACGTCCTTCCAGCTCACGGTGGACTTGGCCTCGGGCAGGCTGAAGCCGTCTTCAACGAAGCCTTTGGCGAAGGTGTCGAACTCCCTCACCACCGTCGCATCGGCGCCGCCCCGGGACAGGGACACCATGCAGTGGCGGTTCTCCGGCCACAGGCAGCTCGCTCCCTTCCACACCCAGTTCACGCCCTCGGCGGCGCACAGGGCGTCCAGGTCGAGCACCGTCTCCCAGCTCGGTTCGGCGGTGGCGTAGGACTCGATCGTCGTCCGCCGCCAGATCCCTCGGACATGTTGGTCGTCCTGCCAGAAGTTGTAGACCCACGGCCCCATGAACGAGATCCCGGGGATGTTGTCGCGGGAGTCGAAGACCTCCTGCAGCCGCGCCAGGGTCGGCGCGTACTCGGGGACCGCTTCGAGCCGCGCGGTCGAGCGCTCGTTCTGTCCCTCGACCCACTCGACGGCCTTCACACCCTCGACCTCTTCGAGCCAGAGAAAGCGGTCCTCCTCGGCCATGGCGGAGAGAGAGACGAGCAGACACAGAGTCATCGCGAGAGCACTTCTCGACATCGAGACACCTCCAGAGCGGATGTCAGCCGTGTGCGACACCGCACTGGCGCATCCTACCAGGAGCGATCCTCGAGCTGGCGCAAGGACAGCACCGCTCGCCACTCGGCCAGGGTGACCGGCTGCACCGACAGCCGCGCACCGCGGCGCAGCAACGTCATCCCGGCGAGCTCGGGGACGGCCCGCAGCTCGTCGCGGGTGATCGGCGGCTCGAGAGCCTCGACGGGCTCGAGCTCGACCAGCAGCCAGATCGGGTCCGACGGCCTTGCACGGGGGTCGAAGTACCTCGAGCCGGGATCCTGCGCATGGTGGTCCGGTGAGGCACCTCGGACAATCCTCGCCACCCCGGCGATCACCTGCGGGCTGGTGCTCGAGTGGTAGAAGAGCGCCAGGTCGCCTTCCCGCATCTCGTCGCGCATCAGGTTCCGCGCCTGGTAGTTGCGCACCCCCTCCCACTCGGTCCGCCGGTCCCGCACCAGGTCGTCCCAGGAGTACGCGTCAGGTTCGGACTTGAACAGCCAGTACCGCATGGCGACACGATAGCAGGGCGTGCGGCGGTGGGGGTCGGCGACTGCCGCGTCCCGTTGTCCGTTGTCCGTTGTCCGAGCAACCCTGACCCGGGCCTGCGGCCATTCTCTTCTGGCTCGGACCTCGGCCCGGGAACGGGTCCGGGCGGCGGGCGGCGGGCGGCGAACG
>CAZKKP010000651.1:0-2199 GCA_964553295.1 uncultured Thermoanaerobaculia bacterium
ATGTTCACGTGCGGCTTCGTCCGCTCGAACTTCTGCTTGGCCATCCTTGCCTCCCGTTACACCGCTACCCCTGTGGCCCGGGCAACGATCGCTTCGGCCTTGAGTCGGGGCACCTCGTCGTAGTGGTCGAACTGCATCGTGTAGGTCGCGCGACCCTGGCTCGCGGAGCGGAGGTCGGTCGCGTACCCGAACATCTCGGCCAGCGGCACATGCACCGTGACCACCTGGAATCCGGCCCGGGGCTCCATCGAGACGACGCGTCCTCGACGCCGGTTGAGGTCGCCGATGACGTCGCCCATGTAGTCCTCAGGAGTGACCACCTCGACCTCCATGACCGGCTCGAGCAACGCCGGACCGGCTCTCTTGGCCGCGTCCTGGAAGGCGAGGGAGCCGGCGACCTTGAAGGCAAGCTCCGAGGAGTCGACGTCGTGAAAGGAGCCGCCGTACAGGGCGACGGCGACCCCGATCATCGGATAGCCGGCGAGCACCCCCCGCTCCATCGCCTCCCGGGCGCCGATCTGGACCGGGCGGATGAACTCCCGCGGGATCACGCCCTGGGAGATCTCGTCCGAGAACTCGAAGTCGGTGCCGTCGGTCAGGGGCCAGATGCGGACCTTGGCGTGGCCGTACATCCCCTTGCCGCCGGTCTGCCGGATGAACTGCCCCTCGCCCGTCGCCTCCTCGGTGATCGTCTCACGGTAGGCGACCTGGGGACGACCGACGTTGGCGCCGACCCTGAAGTCGCGGGTCAGGCGGTCGACGATGATCTCGAGGTGGAGCTCCCCCATCCCGGAGATGATGGTCTGGCCGGTCTCCGGGTCGGTCGCGACGTGGAAGGTCGGGTCCTCGTGGGTGAGCTTGGCCAGGGCCTGGGTGAGCTTCTCTTCGTCCGCCGTGGTCTTGGGCTCGATCGCCACCGAGATCACGGGCTCGGGGAACTGCATCGACTCGAGCAGGATAGGACGCTTGCGGTCGCAGATCGTGTCGCCGGTGGCAACGTTGCGCAGCCCGACCGCGGCGCAGATGTCACCGGCCCAGACCTCGGAGATCTCCTCGCGCTTGTTGGCGTGCATCTTCAACAGCCGGCCAATGCGCTCGGAGCGTCCGCTGCCGGCGTTGACCACCGTCTGGCCGGTCTCGAGATGTCCGGAGTAGACCCGGACGAAGGCGAGCTGGCCGACGAAGGGGTCGGTCATGATCTTGAAGACCAGGGCCGAAACGGGCTCGTCGTCGCGGGCATGGCGGACGTCGGCGGCGCCATCCGAGGTGTGGCCTTCGATCGGCGGCACGTCCAGGGGCGACGGCAGGTAGTCGACGACGGCGTCGAGCAGCGGCTGGACGCCCTTGTTCTTGAAGGCGGCGCCGCACAGCACCGGCACCAGGGCGTTGGCCAGGGTGCCGGCTCTCAGGCCGGCTCGGATCTCGTCCGCCGACAGGTCGCCCTCGGCGAGGTACTTCTCGAGCAGAGCTTCGGAGACCTCGGCCACCGCCTCGAGAAGCCGTTCGCGGCACTCCTCGACCTCGCCCCGGTACAGCTCCGGAATACCCTCGACGGCGTACTCGGCGCCCAGGCTCTCGTCGAGATACCGGTAGGCCCTGAGGTCAACGAGGTCGATGACGCCGGCGAAGTCCTCCTCGTGACCGAGCGGGATCTGCACCGGCACCGGGTTGGCCTTCAGCTTGTCCCGGATCTGGTCGACGACCCGAGAGAAGCTCGAGCCGACCCGATCCATCTTGTTGACGAAGGCGACTCGGGGCACGCGGTAGCGGTCGGCCTGCCGCCAGACCGTCTCTGACTGCGGCTCGACCCCACCGACCGCGCAGAACACCGCGACCGCGCCGTCGAGCACGCGCAGGCTGCGCTCGACCTCGGCGGTGAAGTCGACGTGGCCGGGGGTGTCGATGATGTTGACGCGGTGGTCCCGCCAGAAACAGGTGGTGGCCGCCGAGGTGATGGTGATGCCTCGCTCCTGCTCCTGGGGCATCCAGTCCATGGTCGCGGTGCCGTCATGCACCTCGCCGAGCTTGTAGTTGATGCCGGTGTAGTAGAGCACCCGCTCGGTAGTCGTCGTCTTACCGGCATCGATGTGGGCCATGATGCCGATATTTCGGACGTGCGAGAGCGGGATGAGACGAGGCATGTTGTCAAAGAACTCCGATTCGAGTGGGGGCGGCCCTACCAGCGGTAGTGGGCGAAGG
>CAZKKP010000652.1:0-2195 GCA_964553295.1 uncultured Thermoanaerobaculia bacterium
CCGACGTCGACGCCGGCGATCGCCACCGACCCCTCCTCCGGCCGGTCGAGCAGGCCGAGCAGGTGCAGCAGGGTGCTCTTGCCGACCCCGGAAGGTCCGACGACCGCCACCATCTCCCCCGGCGCCGCCTCGAAGTCGAGATCGTCGAGCACCTCGAGCCGTGTCGGCCCGGCGCCGTAGCCCTTGCGCACCCCGAGAAGCCGGACCATGGGCTCACTCATGGCGGAGGCCCTCCACCGGCTCGCGCCGGGCGACCAGACGGGCGGGCAGCCAGGAGGCGAGCGCCGCCAGGCCGAGGGCGAGAACCATCACCGCGGCCACCGTCCCGGGCTCGACGTGGAAGGGAACGGAGATCAGCTCGAAGACGCCGCGGGGCAGCGGCAGGGCTCCGGTCCGGTCGAGCACCGTCGCGAGGCCGCTGCCGAGCACCGCACCGACCACCGAGCCGGCCAGCCCGATGCCGAGGCCAAGCAGCAGGAAGAGCCGGCGCAGCGCGGCCGGGGGCATGCCGAGGCCGGCCAGCACCGCCAGGTCGGCGCGCTTCTCGGCGGCGACCATGGCGACGTTGCACAGTAGGTTGAGCGCCGCGACCACCAGCATCAGGCCGACCGCCAGGAAGATCAACGCCCGCTCGAGAGCGAGGGCGAGCAGCAGCGGCCGGTGCAGCTCTTCCAACCCCTCGACTCGCACCCCGTCGATCCCGGCGGCGGTGAGGGTCCGCTCGACCCTGGCGCCGAGCCGCCAGGGCCCGCTGGAGTCGCGCAGCTCGACCGCCTCCACCACCGGCCCGCCCCAGAGCAGGCGCTGGGCGTCGGCCAGGGGCAGCAGCACGGCGCCCGCCTCCTCCCCCGGCGGTACCGCCCGGAGGATCTCGGCCACCGCGAACCGCGCCCGCACCGGCAAGGGTCCCATCGGGGTCAGTCGCTGCCGCGGCGAGATGACGTCGAGCGAGTCGCCGACGCCGGTTCCGGTGCGCGCCGCCAGCACCCGGTCGAGGGCGGTGTGGCGGATGTCAGAGCGGCCCACCACCGATGCCGGAACGGCATCGGTGGCCGAGGCGACCAGGCAGGTGCCGCGCACGATCTCGACGATCTCCACCGCGCCGAGGCGCTCCTGCAGGAGCGATGCCAACCGTTCGACCTCGGCCAGCCGCCGGCCGCTTGCGGGCGACAGGCGGGCGTGCGCGCTTCTCAGCACGAGCTCCTTCCGGATCGAGGACTGGAAGCCCTCGAGCAGGGCGAGGGTCACGATCAGGGCCATCACGCCGAGACCCAGGCTGACCAGGGAGATCAGGGTGACCGTGGCGACATGGGTCCGCCGACGCAGCCCCAGGAGGTAGCGCCGTGCCAGGTGGAGCTCGGCCCGCAACGCCGTGCTCCTCTCAGTCCCTGGGCCGCAGCGTGGGGAAGAGGATGACGTCGCGGATCGAGGCGCTGTCGCTGAGCAGCATGGCCAGTCGGTCGATGCCGATTCCCTCGCCGCCGGTCGGTGGCATGCCGTGCTCGATCGCCAGCAGGAAGTCCTCGTCCACCTCGCCGCCGCCTGCCGCCGCCTGCTCCTCGAAGCGACGTCGCTGCTCCAGGGGGTCGTTGAGCTCGGTGAAGGCGTTGGCCATCTCGATGCCGCCGATGAACAGCTCGAAGCGCTCGACCGTGTCGGGGTCGTCGGGGCGCGACTTGGCGAGCGGCGAGATGTCGCGAGGGAAGTCGACGATGAAGGTCGGCTGGATCATCCGGGGCTCAGCGGTCACCTCGTAGAGCTCGGCGAGCAGCTTGCCCGACGACCGCTCGTCGATCCGCTCGACGTCGAGCCGCCGGGCGGCTGCCTCCATGCGCCCTCGGTCGGCGAGGTCGTCAGCGGTCAGGTCGGAGTGCTCGAGCACCGCGTCGCGCATCGTCAGCCGGCGCCAGGGCGGGCTCAGGTCGATCGAGTGCTCGCCCCAGCGCACGGTCAGTGAGCCGGTCACCTCGGTGGCGACGGCGGCGATCATCCGCTCGGTGAAGTCCATCAGCAGCTCGTAGTCGGCGTAGGCCCAGTAGAACTCGAGCATCGTGAACTCGGGGTTGTGGCGGGTCGAGATGCCCTCGTTGCGGAAGTTGCGGTTGAGCTCGAAGACCCGCTCGAAGCCGCCCACCACCAGCCGCTTGAGGTACAGCTCCGGGGCGATGCGCAGGAAGAGGTCGAGGTCGAGGGTG
>CAZKKP010000653.1:0-1140 GCA_964553295.1 uncultured Thermoanaerobaculia bacterium
AACGGCGTGCCTGGCACCTTTCAGGACCGAGTACGGCTACCTCCCCAGCGGCCAGCTCCAGACGACGAGCCGGCCGCGATTCGACGGCGACCCGACCCCGGCGGTCGAGGAGACCACCTACGACGCCGCGGGCCGCGTCGAGACCTTCCGCGACGCCAACCACGCCTCGCCGAACGTCAAGTACCACCACGACCCCCTCGGCCGGCTCACCTCCGTCGAGCAGCTGCTCGACGGGTCGCTGGCGACGCCAGAGTGGGCCGTGACCAGCTACGAGTATGATGGTCAGGGAAACCTGACTGTCGTGACCGACGCCAACGGCAACCGCACCGAGTACGTGGTCGACGACTTCGGCCAGACGACGCGGATCGACTCTCCGGTCACCGGGGTGACCGCAATGACCTACAACGGAGCGGGACAGCTCGTCACCCGCACCGACAGCCGGGGGGTGGTCTCGACCACCACCTACGACGCCGCAGGGCGCGCCACCCGGGTGGACGTCGTGGACGGACTCACCACCGAGTTGCTCGAGTACGAGTACGACGCCGGCGGCCGCCGCACCCTGGCCCGGGCCATCCTGGGCACGGCGACGCCTGTGACCGACACCTTCGTCCACGACCGCCGCGGCCAGGTGCTGAGCCAGAGCTCGGACCGGGGCGGCGGGACGGTGTACACGACGGGCTACACCTACACCCTGGACGGGGCGCTGGAGACCGTCACCTATCCGTCAGGCCGGGTGGTGGAGTACGAGCCCGACTTCGCGGGGAGGCCGGCGGCAGTCAACGTGACGCCGCCCGGAGGCGGTCCCGTCACGCCGGTGGCCACAGGGATCACGTACCTGCCCCAGGGCCCGGTGGTGACGCTGGACCGCGGCGTCGCCGGATTGGAGACGCGGGCCCATGACTGGCAGTACCGGCGCACCGGACAGCTCGTGACGGGCAGCCCGGACAACCGGCTGGAGCTGACGCTGGGGTATGACCCCGCGGGGAACCTGACCTCAGTCACAGATTGGCTTGGCTCGGGCCGGCGCACCGCAGGCTACGGCTACGACGACCTCGGGCGGCTCACGAGCGCCACGGTCGACGGGGCCGCCCGCGTTTACGCCTACGACGCCATCGGCAACATCACCTCCCTGGAGGTCCC
>CAZKKP010000653.1:1150-2190 GCA_964553295.1 uncultured Thermoanaerobaculia bacterium
GCAGCACGGACAACCGGCTCGAGCTGACGCTGGGGTATGACCCCGCGGGGAACCTGACCACGATCACCGACGCCCTTTCGGTGCGCTCGGCGAGCTACGGCTACGACGACCTCGGGCGGCTCACGAGCGCCACCGTCGGCGGCGCCGACCGCGTCTACGCCTACGACGCCATCGGCAACATCACCTCCCTGGAGGTCCCCGGCACGGGCGCGCTGACCTTCGGCTACCCGTCCAACCCCAGCGGCGGGAACTCACCCGTGCTGGACACGGTCGGCGCCAACACCGTGCTCACCGACGTCGCCGGCAACATCGAGAACGACGGCCAGGCCCTGTACGACTACACCCCGACCAACCACCTCGCCGCACGGACGGTGGCGGGCGGCGCCTCCAGCTACACCTTCGCCGCCGATGGCCGCCGGGTCGGCATGACCCGGGGGGCGACGGTGCTCGACGTGGTCCTCGGCCCCGGCGGCCAGCGCCTCGCCCGCGTCCTCGACGGCGTCGAGCGGGACTACGTCTGGCTCGGCGACACACTGGTCGCCTACGTCGACGGGCCGACGGGCGAGGTCGTCCACGTGATCACCAACCACATCGGCTACCCGCTGATGGCCGTGGACTCGGCTGGGGTGACGAGGTGGGATCCGCTCCACGAGCCCTACGGGGAGCTGGTGGGCAGCTTCTCGCAGGCATACGACCCGGGGCTGCGGTATCCGGGGCAGTGGCAGGATGAGCTGGAGGTCGATGGCGCCTGTGCGGCCGGGGAGTGTGAGATGCCCGGGCCGCTCGGCGGGTCGGTGAGTCTGTTTGAGAATGGGTACAGGTGGTATCGGGCGGGGTGGGCGAGGTATTCGCAGGCGGATCCGTTGGGGTTAGAGGGCGAACCGAACGCGTATCTCTACGCAATTGGAGATCCGATTGGCGTCGCTGACCCCGAGGGTTTGTCGTCGAGTGGTTGCTGTCCTGGATGCAGGTGGGGATTTACGGGTAGTGGAAGGGGAGCAGTGAGCTTCGAGAACGGAACCGGTTCCTACTCATTTAGC
>CAZKKP010000654.1:0-2189 GCA_964553295.1 uncultured Thermoanaerobaculia bacterium
AGGCGATGGTGGTGCCCATGCCGTGGTGGTCGGCCTTCTCCTGGGCCAAGCGCCGGCAGTCGAGCTCGCTGTCGAGCTTCGCCGTGGGCGCCCGCCAGGTCTCGCCGATCCTGGTCGGGCTGTCCCTGGCGGCCAACATGACCTCGGTCGCGACCTTCGTCATCAACCCCGGCCTGGTGCACGCCTACGGCGTCGCCGGCGTGATCGGCTACGGCCTGGCGGCGCCGGCGGGGATCTTCATCGGGCTGGTGGTGACCTCGAAGCGCTTCCGCCGGGTCGGCGACCGCTTCACGGTGCTCACCGTGCCGCAGTGGATCGGCTCGGCCTACGGCGACGACAGCCTGACCATCGCCTTCGCCGTCGTCAGCCTGCTCCAGGTCAGCTTCCTGGTGCTCATCGTCGCCGCCATCGTGGTGGTGCTGATGAAGGTGCTCGGCCTGTCGATGATCGCCGGGCTCGTGCTGGTGGTCGCCTTCACCTTCACCTACATCGCCCTCGGCGGCGCCTCACTGCACATCTGGTCCAACGCGCTCCAGGCCATGACCATGATCGCGGTGGCGGTGCTGCTGGTCGGCTCCGGGGCGGCCCTGTTCGGCGGCGGCCTGGGCGGCTTCCTCGAGCGGCTGACGGCGGTCGGGCCACACTTCGCCGCGGCCACCAACCCCGACAGCCTGCTGTTCCGGGACCTGTTCGAGGTGGTGGTGGCCAACTTCGTGATCGGGCTGGCAATCATCATGCAGCCCCACATCATCTCGAAGTCGCTGTACCTGCGGTCGGAGCGCGACGTCAACCGCTACCTGGTGACGGCGATGATCGCCGGAACCCTGTTCACCTCGGTGCTGGTGGTCGGCCTGTATGCCCGGCTCACCCTCGGTGGCGACGTGGCGCCCGACCACGTCGTCGCCTCCTACATCGCGACCGCGTTCTCGCCGGCGCTGCGGGCGGTGGTGATGCTCGGGGTCCTGGCGGCCGGCTTCTCGACCCTGGAGGGCATCATCCTGGCTCTGGCCTCGATCACCGCCAACGACTTCTTCGGCACCCTGGCCCGCCGCGCCGGCGCCACCGGCGAGGTGCTCGAGCGCCGGTTGCTGAGGACCGGGCGCTGGTTCCTGGTGGCCCTCGCCCCGGTCACCTTCCTGCTCGCCTGGTGGCAGATCGCCCGGCCCTCGCTGTCGGTCGCCATCTTCGCCCAGAACGGAATCTACGGCCTGTTCGCCGCGACCTTCGCGCCGGTGCTCTTCGGCCTCTTCCTGCGCCGGCCGCTGCCCGCGTCGGTCGCCGGCGCGGCCGCCGCGACCGCTTTGTTCGTTCACTTCGGCATGTACTACGGGAAGATCACGATGTACCACACCAACCCGGCGGTTCCCGCCACCTGCGCCCTGGTGGCGAGCACCGCGCTGATGGCGGTCGCCCTGCTCGTCCGCCGGCTGCGGCAGGCCTGAAACGTGAATCGCGCCGCGACCCGGGCCGCTCAGACCGTGCGATGGAGGCTCGGGTAGTCGGCGACGATCGGGTAACGGCGGCCGAGCCCGAAGGCCTTGGGCGAGATCTTGATGCCGGGAGCGGCCTGGCGGCGCTTGTGCTCGGCGCCGTCGATCAGGCGGACCGCGGCGAGCACGGTGGCCCGGTCCAGGCCGGCCGCGACCAGGTCGTCGACCGACCGCTGTCGCTCGACGTAGAGCTCGACGATACGGTCGAGGACCTCATAGGGCGGCAGCGAGTCCTGATCCGTCTGATCCGGCCGCAGCTCGGCGGAGGGGGCCTTGGCCAGGGTCGAGGAGGGGATCAGCTCACCCTCCCGGTTGAGGTGGCGCGACAGCCGGTAGACCAGGGTCTTCGGCACGTCGGCGATGACCGCCAGACCGCCGCACATGTCGCCGTACAGCGTGCAGTAGCCGACCGCGATCTCGGACTTGTTGCCGGTGGTCAGCAGCAGCCGCCCGAGCTTGTTGGACAGGGCCATCAGCACAGTGCCGCGGATCCGCGCCTGCAGGTTCTCCTCGGTGACGTCCGCGGGCAATCCGGCGAAGACCGGGGCGAGGCTGTCGAGGAACGCCTGGAAGACGTCGTCGATCGGGATGACCCGGTACTCGAGGCCGAGGTTGGCGGCGAGCGCTGCCGCGTCCTCGAGGCTGGAGGGCGACGAGTAGCGGCTCGGCATCGCGACGCCGAGCACCTTCTCCCGCCCC
>CAZKKP010000655.1:0-2181 GCA_964553295.1 uncultured Thermoanaerobaculia bacterium
GGGCTCGCACCAGGCCCGCAGTCCGCTCCCGGAGACGTTGAGGCCCGGGCCGCCCCGCAGAGCGGGGCGAGGGGGCGAGGACGGGGCGAGGAGATGAGCCGGAGGCTCGTCGAGTCGCCGCGACCGAGCCGTCGGCCGCGGCGGCTGCCGCGGCCGCCCGGGCCGCTCTCTCACATGGTCAGGGCCATGAGGGCCTTCTGGACGTGGAGGCGGTTCTCGGCCTCGTCGTAGACCACCGACTGCGGGCCGTCGATGACCTCGTCGGTGACCTCGCGGCCGCGGTCGGCCGGCAGCGGGTGCATGTAGATGAGCGAGTCCTTGCCCAGGGCCATGCGCTCGGCGTCGCAGCGCCAGGTCGGGTAGGCGCCGATGAGGCGGATCCCCTCCTCCGTGTCCCGGGTGTGGAGCAGCGGCCCCCAGGACTTGGGGATGACCACGTCGGCGTCGGCGAAGGCGTCCTCGAAGCGGTGAGTGATACGGAAGTCGACGCCGGCGGCGGCGGCGTTGGCCCGGGCCTGGTTTTCGATCTCCGGCATCAGGCGGAACTCCGGCGGGTAGGCCAGGGTGACGTCGTAGCCGAGCCGCGGCATGAGCAGGATCAGGCTCTGGGGCACCGAGATCGGTCGCACGTAGTTGGGCGCCGAGGTCCAGGCGACGCCGACCTTGAGCCGTCGCCCCGCGCCGTGCTTCTCGCGGATGGTCAGGGCGTCGGCGAGGATCTGGCAGGGATGGTAGACGTCGCACTGCATGTTGAGCACCGGCACCGAGGCGTGGCGGGCGACCTCGCGCAGGTAGGCGTTGCCCTCGCCGTAGGCGCAGTGGCGGATGGCGATGCCCTCGCCGTAGCGCGACAGCACGTTGGCGGTGTCCTTGGCGTTCTCCCCGTGGGAGATCTGCATCTTGTCGGGCGACAGGTAGACGGCATGACCGCCGAGCTGGGTCATGCCGGTCTCGAAGGAGTTGCGGGTCCTCGTCGAGGCGTCGAAGAAGATCATGTACAGGGTCTTGCCGTCGAGCAGCTTGTGCGGCCGCCCGACCGCCCGGTCGAGCTTGAGCTGGGCGGCCAGCGCGAGGATCTGCTCGATCTCCTCCCCCGACCACTCCTGCGTCGTAATGAAGTGCTTCCCGTTCAACTTCGTGTTCATGAGACGACCTCCATGAAGATTGAACCACAGAGACACAGAGGCACAGCGCGGGCCAGCCCGCAACCAGAACGAATGAATGAACCACAGAGGCACAGAGGCACAGAGGAGCGGTACGAATCCCGGGATGTCCTGCGATGCTGCTTCCCAAGATTCTCTTGAGTGAGTTCGTGCAGGACATTGACGCCACGAGCGATGGACTTTGGCACCGAGAGTAGCGCAGAGCAACACACCTCGTGCCGACTGGTGGACCGGACCGGCGATCCCATCAGAGCACGAGCCGGTGAACGCCCTGTCTGAGGGCTGGAACATTGAAGTTGACGAGGAGACCGAGTCGGTGGCCCGTCAGCCGCAGGTAGGTCAGCATCTGAGCGGAATGCACGGGCAGGATCTGCTCGACGGCTTTGAGCTCGACGACAACGGCTTCATTGACCAAAATGTCGATGCGGAAGCCCACGTCCAGCCGAACGCCGTCATAGATCACCGGGACTTCGACCTGTCGGGAGACTCTGAGGTTTCTCTTCGTCAGCTCATAGGCCAGGCAGGCTTCATAGACATTCTCCAACAGCCCGGGGCCCAGAGTCCGATGCACCGCGAGCGCCGAGTCGATGATCTCCCCCGAGACTCTGTTCAGCTCGTCGGAGATCTCCTCGAACGATCTCCTCTGTGTCTCTGTGCCTCTGTGGTTCATTTTCTGAGCCGGCCCGAGATCGTCCCCGGCATGAGGGCGTAGGCGGCGGTGGCGGCGAGGAGGTCGGCGACCTTCACCCGCTCCTCGGTGGTGTGGGCGAGCTCCTCGCGACCAGGGGCGAAGCCGACGGTCGGGATGCCGAGCCGGCCCATGGTGGCGACGCCGTTGGTCGAGAAGGTCCAGCGCGAGATCGCCGGCCGCGCCCCGAGCACCGCTTCGACGGCGGCGGCGGCGCCCTCGACCAGGGGATGCTCCTCGGGTAACACCCAGGTCGGGTAGGCCTCCCTCTGGACCACGTCGAAGCCCCGCCAGGACGCGCCGCGGTAGGTCAGCAGCCCGACCTCGGCG
>CAZKKP010000656.1:0-342 GCA_964553295.1 uncultured Thermoanaerobaculia bacterium
TGGCACGCGGTCATGCCACGACACCAAAGTGACCTAAAGGTGGTGGCACTCGTCGCTCTTCACCCTTCCGCCGGCGGCTCGGCGGCGAGCTCGGCGGCGACGTGTTCGGCCGCCTCCATGACCCGGAGGATGTTCAGGCCCGCGACCTTGGCGAGATCGGAGCGGGTGTAGCCGCGGCGGGCCAGCTCCTCGAGCAGCGCCGGGTAGCCGGAGACGTCCTCGAGCCCGGCGGGCAGGGCGCCGACGCCGTCGTAGTCGGAGCCGAGGCCGACGTGGTCGATGCCCGCGACCTGGCGGATGTGGTCGACGTGGTCGGCAAGGTCGGAGATGGTCACCGGCGGG
>CAZKKP010000656.1:352-2180 GCA_964553295.1 uncultured Thermoanaerobaculia bacterium
CTCCAGCCCCCGGCGGACCGCGGCGGGGTCGCCGGGGTTGAGCGCCTTTAGCCTCGCCTCCTCGGCCTCGTGGCGGGCGTAGCGCTCGACGATCTCCGATGACACGAAGAACGAGCCGAAGTTGACCATGACGATGCCGCCGTTGTCCTTGAGCCTGCGCAGCACGTCGTCGGGCACGTTGCGCGGGTGGGGGTTGAGGGCGGCGGCGTTTGAGTGGGAGAAGACCACCGGCGCCCGGCTGACGTCGAGGGCGTCGTGCATCGCCTTGGCCGAGACATGGGACAGGTCGACCAGCATGCCGAGCCGGTTGAGCTCCTGAACCACCGTCTCGCCGAAGGGCGAGAGCCCGTCGGAGCGCGGCGCGTCGGTTGCCGCGTCGACCCAGTCGAGCGTGTTCCAGTGGGTCAGGGTGAGGTAGCCCGCCCCGGCCGCCGCGAGCTGGCGCAGCACGGCCAGGGAGCCGTCGAAGCTGTAGCCTCCCTCGACGCCGATCAGGCAGGCGATGCGGCCCTCGCCGTGGATTCGCCGGACGTCCGCCGCGGTGCGCGCCATCGCCAGATGGTCCGGGTAGGCCGCGACCAGGCGGTGCACCAGGTCGACCTGCTCGAAGGTCACCTTGACCGCCTCCGGTCCGGCCAGACTCGTCGGCACCCAGACCGACCAGAACTGGCCGCCGACCTTGCCCTGGCGCAGCCTGGCCAGGTCGGTCTGCATCGGCGACTCGAGCCCGCTCGTGTCGGCGAAGTCGAATCCCGCGAGCCGGCCGCCGGTACGCGAACGGATCGCCCACGGGGCGTCGTTGTGACCGTCGACGAGCGGCGTCTCGGCGAGCACCTCGGCGACCAGCCGGCGGTGGTCGACCTCGGATCCGGCGGCGATCTGAAAGGGAACGAGGATGGTAACGGTGACGGCGATCCAGACGGCCCGGCGCATCAGCGGAGCTCCCGGCCGAGGGGCATGAGCGCCATCGGGATGAGCTTGACGTGCTGCTTGGCGAACGGCAGGCCGATGATCGTGATCGCGAGGATCGCGGCGTGGACCAGGTGGAGGATCGCGATCTCCCAGCCGAAGAACAGAATCCACAGCACGTTGAAGATGACCCGCAGCGGGCTGTTGGCCTGCGGCCCCTCGACCAGCTCCTTGCCGAACGGTGCGAAGGTCGCGACGCCGAGCTTCATCGACTGGATTCCGAAGGGGATGCCGACGATCGTCAGACACAGGCCGAGACCGCCGATGATGTAGCCGAGCCCCGACAGGAGACCGCCGAAGACGAGCCAGATGATGTTGCCGAGCAGGGTCATGGGTCAACCTCCTGCGGGAACTCCTCGCGCCAGCGCTGCCAGGCGGCCTGGCGGGGCGCGCCCTCTTCGTCCGCCGGCACCAGATCGTGGATCTCCTCGAATGTCGCCGCCCAGGCGCCAGGGGGCAGCTCGTCTCCGACCACGAGCACCTCGGCCCGGTTCGGGTTGGCGGTGTCACCGACCAGTACGATCGGGTCTGCGACCTCGCCCATCGACGGCGTCCACAGCGAGTGCGGCAAGAAAGCCAGCTTCGAGAAGGTCCAGAGGTAGTCGTCGAGCACCTGCCGCCGCCCCTCGTCCTGGACCCACACGACCACCCGCCGTCCGGCCCGCCACAGCTCGTCGAGCAGTCTCGTGAGCTCGCCGGCACGCTTGGACCCCGGCAGCGGATGGAGCACCAGCCTCGCCATGGCCGCGAGTCTACGGCAGCGGCACAGCGCTGTCATTCACCCGCCGGAGGGGTGAGCTCTCGGGGGACAGGGGACAGGGGTCAGGGGACAGGGGACAGGGGTCAGGGGTCGGCGCTG
>CAZKKP010000657.1:0-2179 GCA_964553295.1 uncultured Thermoanaerobaculia bacterium
CCTGCACCTGCGCACCGGCCACGCCGCCCTGACCACGGCTCTCGCTCTGACCGCCGACGGCCGCCACCTGGCGACCGGGCACCTCGACGGGGCGATCGAGCTGTGGGACATGGCCTCGGGCTTCGAGCTCGAGGCCCGGCCGCGCCACGAGGGTGCGGTAACAGGCCTCGGTTTCACGCCCGACGGGGCCTCCCTGGTTTCCACCGGGCACGACTCGACCCTCAAGGTGTGGGAGGTCGCCGGCCTGATCGACGGCGAGGCACGGCGCCAGATGCGGCGTCAGCCCGCCGACGGCACTTGCCTCACGCTGACCCCGGACGGCGAGCAGGTCATCACCGGGCACGCCAACCGGTCGATCCGGATCCACGAGGTCGCCGGCGGCCGCCTGGCGGCCACCCTGCACGGACATCGTGCCGCGCCGAGCGCGCTGGCGGTGTCGCCTGACGGCGCGCTGCTGGCGACCGGCAGCCGGGACGGCTCGATCCGCCTCTACCGCCTCGATTCGAAGGCCGAGCTGCGGCGCTTCGAGGGGCACGGCAGGACGGTGTCCTCGATCGTCTTCCTGCCCGACGGACGCCACCTGGCGAGCGTCGCCCACGGGCCGTCGGTGTCGATCTGGTGCATCAGCCAGGACGATGTCGTGGAAACCCTCGAGGTCGGCTCGAACGAGTGCGCCGCCAGCCTGGCGCTGGTGCCGCGGCTCGGCCGACTGGCCTGCGGCCTCGCCGGAGGGCGGGTGAGGATCTGGGCCTGGGAGTGATCCTCGGTCGAGGAATACTGAATACTGATCTCAAGTTCTGTGGGACAGACGGCCGCCGCTGCGGCCCGGAGGTCCCGTCATGCTCGGAGGATTGAGGAACCCGTTCCGACTCGCCCAGTCGGCGCCGCCGGCGACAGTCGGCCGACCGGTGGCCGAAGGCGATTCTTCCCTGCCGGCGCTCGATCGCGTCGAGCACCTCGTGCGGAGCGCCGATGTGGTGCTGCTCATGAAGGGCACCCCGGAGCAGCCGATGTGCGGCTTCTCGGCCAACGTCTGTGCGATCCTCGAGTCGCTGGGTCGGCCCTACGTCACCTTCGACGTGCTGTCGGACCCCGAGATCCGCGCTGCCGCCAAGGAGTATGGTCAGTGGCCCACCTTCCCCCAGCTGTGGGTGCGCGGCGAGCTGGTGGGCGGCCACGACATCGTCGTCGAGATGCACGGGGCCGGCGAGCTCGAGCCGCTGCTGCGGGGGGCTGCCTGATGCCCGAGACCAGCGCTACGCCCGCCCCCGAGCTGGTCGCCGTCAGTGAGCGCGCCCAGCGAGAGATCCGCTCGATCCTCGCCGCCGAGGCATCAGGCGACGGCCGCGG
Source organism: uncultured Thermoanaerobaculia bacterium (assembly GCA_964553295.1). Taxonomy (GTDB): domain Bacteria; phylum Acidobacteriota; class Thermoanaerobaculia; order Thermoanaerobaculales; family Sulfomarinibacteraceae; genus CAZKKP01. Next base: position 1,351 of record CAZKKP010000657.1, read on the forward strand.
CCTCCGTCTCGGCGTGGTCGGAGGGGGTTGCTCAGGGCTGTCCTACAGCATCGAGCTCTCCGAACGCAGGGTGGGCGACCACGTCCTCGGCTACGACGGCTTCGAGGTGCTGCTCGACCCCAAGTCGGCGATCTACCTCAAGGGCGTGACCCTGGACTACCAGGACGGGCTCCAGGGCAGAGGCTTCGTCTTCCGCAACCCCAACGCGAGCAACACCTGCGGCTGCGGTGAGTCCTTCAGCGCCTGAGCTGCCGGCGTCGGACGGCCTCCAGACGCCGCTCGACGGCTGGCGGGTGCTGCTGGTGTCCGGTGCGGATAGCATCCGCTACCTGCACTCCCAGCTCACCTCGGACGTGCGCGGCCTGGCGCCGGGCGAGGGCCAGCCGACCGCTCTGCTCGACCGCTCCGGCCGGTTGGTCGCATGGGGCTTCCTCCAGCGCCGGCCCGAGGAGGTCCTGCTGCTCGCCGAGCCCGGCGCCGCGGCGGCCTTCGCCGAGCGGCTCTTGGCGTGCGTCATCGCCGACAGGGTCGAGATCGTTCCGCTGGAGACCGGCCCGCTGCGGCTCGCTCTCGGGCCGCTGGCGCTGGCTGCCGCCGGCGAGCTCGACCCGGGACGAACGCTGCCGGTGGCGGGCTGGGGGAGCCGCGGCGTCGTCACCTGGGACCCCAGCCCCCTCGAACTCGACGAGCTTGACTCCGAGGGCCTGGCGCGGTTGCAGGCGCTGTACGGGCCGCCGCGATGGGGGATCGAGGCGAGCCCGGGTCAGCTGGTCAACGAGACCACCCTACTCGACAGCGCCGTGTCCTCGACCAAGGGCTGCTACCTCGG
>CAZKKP010000658.1:0-2174 GCA_964553295.1 uncultured Thermoanaerobaculia bacterium
AGACCAGCTTGTAGGACGCCGGCGCCCACCACGGGTGGGCGTCCCAGCGCTCGCGCAGCGGCAGGATCCAGACCCGGTGGTCCGGGCGCAGGAAGACCGTCACCGCGTCGTCGGCGGCGAGCATCGTCGGCAGCACCTCGGCGCGGAACGACGCCGCCGCCTGCCGGTGTAGCTCGCCGGCGACCCGGAAGTCGGAGGTCTCGAGCTGGATCCCGACCACGTTCCAGAGCAGGCTCGCGACCAACAGGACTGCGCCAGCGGTGCGCACGCCGGGGCGCGACCGGGCGCCGTCGCCGAGAGCCCGGGCGGCGAGCGCGACCAGGAGCGCCGCGCCGACGAGGGGCGCGTAGTGGTAGCGGGCCGGCTGCAGGGGGACGAAGAGGGTCGGCGCCATCAGGAGCACGATCCAGCCGGCGGCGAAACGGACCGGCCAGGCAGCGCGGACCAGCCAGCCGGCCGCCGCGATCGCCAGGGCCGCGCCCAGCCACCACGGCAGCAGCGGGCCCTCGTGGCCGAGCACCACGTGGCGCAGGTAGTGGGGATCGGGTCCGACCCAGCTGGCGAGGTTCTCCCAGAAGGTCGAGATCGCGACCAGTGGGTCGAGCTCGAGGTACGAGGTGCAGGTGGTGCAGCGCCCACCAGCCGGCGCCCAGCATGGCGCTCCATGTCTCGCCGGTGAGGTCCCTCGCCAGACGCCAGACGAGGATGGTGACCGCGACGTGGACCGCCAGCGCGGCCGCCAACCAACCCGGAAACCACGTGCCGGCGGCGAGGAGCACGACCAGGAAGTAGAGCTGCTCGGTCGGACGGTAGAAGTTGTGCTGGACCTCGAGGACCGTCAGCGGGTCCGAGAGAGCGCGCACCGCGCCGAACAGCCAGTTGAGGTCGTCGCCCCACATCCCGGCGTCCAGCGCCGGGAGATAGGCGAGGACCACCACCGCGCACACCACCACGAGCCCGGCCCGCTCGAGGCGGCTGACCGGAAAGGCGGGCTCGTCGACGACAGCGGGCGGCACGGCCCGGTCATCCTATCCCACCCGCCGGGCGCCTTGGTGGTTGAAGACTGCCGGCTCGGTTCGGCCGCGTCCGGTTGCGGGCAGGCCCGCGCCGGGGTGCGCTCCCCGCGGGCCGATCGCGAGTGGTACCAGCTCCAGCTCCGGCGTCGCAACGGCTGCCGTCCGGGGGGGGCGGAGACGACGACGGCCCGGCCGGGGATTGCCGGCCGGGCCGTGCGGTACGTGGGCGACGGTGAGGGTCAGGGCGCCGGCGGCGGCGTGCCGGGGTTGGGCGGCGCGAGCAGGCCGAGGCGCTCGAAGGCGGGAATCACCGGCCGGGCGCGGGCGGCGCGGCGGATGAAGGCCAGGCGGCCGGCCTGGTCCTCGTCGAGCAGCGCCTCGAACCCTTCGACGTAGAGCCGCTGGACCTCTGCGAGCTGGTCGCCGAGGTTGCGGCGCTCGATGACCAGCGCGCCGACGGCGGCGGCGTCCGGGTCGGGGGAGGCGAGCAGGTCCTGGAGCTCGGCGTTGACCAGGTCGGCGGCCTGGCGCAGCGGCCGTGCCGCGGCCTCGCGATCCTGGCCGAGCACGATCCAGGCGTCGATCTGCTCCCGGTCGAGCTGGAGGAAGGCGGCGACGGCGCGCACCGCCTCGTCGACGAAGGGCCCCGGCGGCGGCGTCTCCTGGGCGGCGCCGGGGACGGCGAAGGCGAGCACGACGAGGGGCAGCAGCAGGCGTTTCATCAGGCGGGCTCCTTTCCAGATCCGGTTGACGGTTCCGGCGTTGCGCCGGCTTCCGATGAGACGTCGCCGAGGAGAGCGGGTTGACACGGACCGCGCCGGCCCTTGTCACGGGGCGGCCGACGGGGTATTCATGAAGGCTGCGGGAGGCGGTCATGATCACTCTGAGCGAGCGCGCCCTCCAGGCGGCGCAGGTTTTCGTCGAGCAGGGCGGCGAGGAGTGTGCCGGGCTTCGTATCCGGGCCCACCGGGTGGGGCGGCACACCTTTCGCTACCAGATCCACCTCGTCCGGGCGGCCGATGTCGAGGCCGACGACACCCGGGTCGACTGCGGGCCGGTGACGGTCTGGCTCGACCCCGAGACGGTGTCGTCGATGGCGGGGTCCCGGCTCGACTACCTCGAGCTCGAGTCGGGCGCCGGCTTCGAGATCTCCAACCC
>CAZKKP010000659.1:0-2170 GCA_964553295.1 uncultured Thermoanaerobaculia bacterium
TCTTCGGCGGCACCGCCAACGCATCCTACGTCTTCGTCTACGGCGCCCGCGACGACTCCCTTGACTGGACCCAGGGCTGGACCGGCAGGATGGAGAACATGGTCGTGATCCAGCGCATGGACGACGGCGACAACGGCATGGAGTGCGACAACTGGGAGTTCGGCTTCGACTTCGAGCCACGCTCGCTGCCCCAGGTGCGCAACGCCACCGTGGTCGGCCGCCTCGGCTTTCCCGGTCAGGAGAACGGCTCCGGCGCCCGCCTGCGCGCCGGCACCGCGGGCCTGATCACCGGCGGCATCTTCTACAACTTCGGCCGCTCGGGGATCCGCATCCAGACGCAGGAGAGCCTCGGCCAGATCGCGGAGGGCAACCTCAACATCTCGAACACCATCATCTTCGGCCACGGTTCCGACCGCAACTTCGAAGGTGACGACCTCGCGGTGATCGCCGGGATGCTCGAGAGCCCGGAGAACAACAACCTCTTCGTCGACCCGATGCTCGCCGACCCCCTCAACCCGCTGAAGCCGGACGTCACCCTGCTGGCGGGATCGCCGGCGGCCGACGCCCGCAACGCCGGCACCCTCTCCTACATCGGCGGCGTCGACCCCAACTACCCGTGGATCTACGAGGAGTGGATCTCCTGGGCCGAGAACTGAGGAGGTTGAGATGAAGAAAGCTGCTCTCCTGACACTGCTCCTGGCCGTGGCGCCGCTCGTGGCGCAGGCGGCCGGGTTCACCGCCAACCTGACCGGCGCCGCCGGCTCCGGCCTCGCGGTGATCACGATCAACGGCACCACCATCGAGTACAACATCCTGGTCTCCGGACTGGCGAACCCGAGCTCCGCCCTGATCTCCCGCGGCTCGACGGTCGTCGACCTCGGTCCCACCTTCGTCGGCGGCTCCGCCTTCGGCTCGACGACCTCGAGCTCGGCGCCGGACATCGTCGCCAGCCCGGCGGAGTGGACGGTCAGCGTCGGCGACGGCAGCTCGGTCGTCAGCGGCCACCTCGAGGGCAGCAGCACCGAGGTCGAGGGCGTCGTCCTCTTCCACCCGGTGGCGGCCAAGGTCGGCGGGCTCGCCGGCACCAACTTCGTCACCGACGTGCGCATGGTCAACCGCTCCGGCGGCGAAGCCACCGTGACCGTCGACTTCTACCGGCAGGGCGCCGGCGGCCACTCGGCGCCCTCGGCGACCGCCACCGTCACCATCCCGGACGGCGTCCAGGTGGTGGCCGACGACTTCGTCGGCTCGGTGCTCGGCCAGACCAGCGCCCAGGGCGCCGTGGTCGTGACCTCGGACCGGCCGATCACCAGCTCAGCCCGGATCTACAACGACCAGCGGGACGCCGGTGAGGGCACCTTCGGCCAGTACAGCCAGGCCCTGCCGCTGTCCCACGGCTGGTCTGCGGGTGTCGTGCCCTTCCTGTCCAACGACAACCCGGCCTCCGGCGCCGGCTTCCGCTCGAACATCGGCTGGTTCAACCCGAACCCGGCCCAGATCTCGGTGACCCTGCGCGGCTACGACGCCGGCGGCGCCCTCCTCGGTACCGTCACCCGGCAGGTCGCGGGCTACGCCCAGCAGCAGCAGAACGTCGCCTCCCTGTGGCCGGCCCTGGCCGAGTATGGCGACTTCTACGTCGCCTTCGAGGTGACCGGCGGCCAGCCGGTCTTCATGTACGCCTCGGTGGTCGACAACGTCAACGGCGACGCGATCTTCGTGCCGGCGATCCCCTGAGGACCGACCTGCACCCATTCTCCGTCCTGCTCGACGGACGGCCCCGGCAATAGCCGGGGCCGTTTCTCGTGTCAGGGTAGGATGGCGCCATGAGATGGTGTGCGTCGGCCGGGCTGGTGCTGCTCGCCGCGGTGACCCTCGGGTCCGCACGCGGCCGCCTGCCCGCCCTCGTCGACGTCGCCGTCGGCGTGTCGGAGCAGCGGCTGCGGCGCACCGTCGAGTTCCTGGCGAGCGACGACTGCGAGGGCCGTGGACCGGGCTCGGCGGGCTCGGCGCGGGCGGTGGCCTGGCTCGAGGAGCGGCTGGCGGAGCTCGGCCTGGAGCTCCTCGGCGACGTCGGCGGCGGCTACCGGCAGCACGTGCCGCTGCGGGTGAGCCGGGTGCTGCCCGGCACCACGCTCGAGCTGACGAGCCTGGGCCGGTCGTGGACACCGGA
>CAZKKP010000660.1:0-2164 GCA_964553295.1 uncultured Thermoanaerobaculia bacterium
TCCTCGGCCGGGGCTCGGTGTACGGCCAGGTGCGCTATGCCGGCACCGGACAGCCGGTGGCCGGCGGTACGGTCATCGCGTCCTCGACGCTGTTCAACGAGGTCCGCTCGGCGACGGTGGACGAGGATGGCTTCTTCGACATCCCGGGCCTGCCGGTGGGCCCGATCACGGTGGCCGGGCGCGATGCCCACGGGCGGGTCGCCTGGGCGACCGTCGGCCTGGAGCGGCCGGGAGACCGGGTGGGCGTAGACCTCGAGATCGTGCTGCTGCCGCCGCCCGGCCGTGGCACCGTCGAGGGCCGGGTGCTGGCGCGGCAGAGCGACGAACCGGGCGCGCCGCTGCTCCCGGTGGCCGGGGCCGATGTGGCGGTGTGGTCGGACGGCGTCCCGGTCGCGGCCGTGAGGACGACGGCCGCCGGCAGCTTCCGGTTCGCCGACGTCACCCAGGGTCTGGTCACGGTCCAGGCGGCGCACTGGCAGGTGTCGCGCACGCCGGTCCTCACCAGCTTCCCGCTGGGCGCCGAAGAGACCGTGCATCTCGACCTGGTGCTGCCGCGAGGCCGAGACCGGCGGGTCGCCGGCGAGGTGCGGTACCTCGACCCGACCAGCGGGCAGGCGGTGCCGGTAGCCGGGGCTAATGTGTTCATCCCCGGTCCGGGTGTGTGGGCGGTCAGCGACGGCGACGGCCGCTACGTCCTCGAGGGGGTGCCCGAGCAGGGTGTCGGCGAGCCTGGATACCGGGTCGCAGCCATCGACCCGGTGCGGCGGCTGCAAGGGGAGGTCGGGCCTCTCCAGGTGACCGGCGCGTCGCCGGACGAGGTGCTGGCGCCGGCGATCGTCCTCAGGGAAATGCGCGGCGGGATCCGCGGCCTCGTTCTCGACCCCTGGGGCCGGCCGGCAGGCGGAGTTACGGTCGTCGCCGCCCTCAGAGACGTGCCCTACCGCGAGGCCCTGGCTGCGGGCGACGGCAGCTTCAGCTTCACCGACCTGCCAATGGGCGAGTGGACCTTGACGGCTCACCGTGACGACGGTCTGACGCCCGGGGCGATCGGCTGGATCGGTAAGGCCGAGACGACGATCGTCTTCGGCGGTCACCAGGCATTCGCCACCGTGAGGCTGGCTGGCTCGGGGGTGCTCCGGGTGCACGTGCGCACCTCCGGCGGCGACGCGATGACCTGCCCGGTGTACTACAAGCCGACCGTGTTCAGCGAGTCGGAGAAGAAGATCCGCCGGCGCGCCGCCTACATCGAGCGGTCCACCGACCCGGAGGGCGACCTCGAGCTCGAGCTACCGGTCGGGGGCGTCGAGGTGGTCGTCCACCACCCGCTGTACGGCACCCGCGGCGCCGGCGCCACCCTCGAGTTTGCGGGTCAGGTCAGGGACCTGACGATCACCTTCTCGGAGGCATCGCGTGTCTTCGGCACGGTGCTCGACGTCGACGGCGTGACGCCGATCGGCAACATCCAGGTGACGCTGACGGCCCAGGGCCTGCTGCCCCAGACCCTGCGCACCGACGAGCTCGGCCGCTTCACCTTCGAGCTGGTGCCAGAAGGGGCGGTGCGGGTGACGGCGGCGGGAACCCTCGACGGCGTGGCGCGGGTCGGCGCCGCCGACGGCGGGATCACCGGCGGCGGTCAGGAGCTCGAGCTGAACGTGCGTCTGAAGGCCCAGGGCGCGGTCCGCGGGCGCATCCTGCTCGACGACGGTTCCACGGTCACACCCCTGGCGAACGCCAGGTTCTATGTCTCCGAGGGGTCCCATCCCCACCGCCGGCTGCCCTCGAGCGCCGGCTGGTACACCGCCGACGGAAACGGCGAGTACGAGGTCGGAAACCTGCACGCCGGGCCGGTACGGGTCATCGGCTGGGACGGAGCGCTGGTCGACGGCGCCATGGGCTCGGCGGCGGGCGCGATCGAGGTCGACTGGCAGGTGGTCGAGCTGCCCGACATCGTCCTGAAGCGGCATGTCGCGGCCCTCGAGGTCGAGGTGCGAGACCCCGACACCGGCGCCCCACTGGCCGACTGCCAGGTGCGTCTGGAGCGACCGAACCAGCGGCCCGAGCAGACGGTGACCGGCCCGGACGGGATCGCGGTGTTCGAGGCCCTCGAGCTTGGAACGTGCTCGGTGGTGGCCTTCCACGCGCCGACCGGCCGCACCGGCCGGGG
>CAZKKP010000661.1:0-2159 GCA_964553295.1 uncultured Thermoanaerobaculia bacterium
CGCCGCCATCGCCAGCCGGAAGCGCTCGCGGTCCTCGGCGAGCCGGATCGACTCCACCGAGGCGCCGAGCAGACGCACCCCGAGGCGGTCGAGCACGCCGCGGTCGGAGAGCTCGACGGCGAGGTTCAGCGCGGTCTGGCCGCCCAACGTCGGGATCAGGGCGTCCGGCCGCTCGCGCTCGAGCACCGAGGTAACGGCGTCGGCGGTCAGCGGCTCGACGTAGGTCCGGTGGGCCAGGCGCTCGTCGGTCATCACCGTCGCCGGGTTGGAGTTGACCAGGACGACCGTGCAGCCCTCCTCGCGCAGGGCCTTGACCCCCTGCACGCCGGAGTAGTCGAACTCGCAGGCCTGGCCGATGACGATCGGCCCGGCGCCGAGGATGCAGACGGTGCGCGGGGTGTCGGTCATCGGACAGCCCCGCAGCGGACGGCGAAGCGGTCGAAGAGGGCGGTCGCGTCGTTCGGCCCCGGGGCGCCCTCGGGGTGGAACTGGACCGACTGGACCCCGAGCCGGGGCAGCGCCAGACCCTCCAGCGTACCGTCGGTGAGGTTGACGTGGGTGACCTCGACCTCCCGCGGCAGGGACGACTCCTCGACCGCGTAGTTGTGGTTCTGCGAGGTGATCAGCACCCGGCCGCTGGCGAGCTCGCGCACCGGGTGGTTGCCGCCGTGGTGGCCGAAGGGCAGCTTGACGGTGCGGCCGCCCAATGCGAGGCCGAGCAGCTGGCAGCCCATGCAGATGCCGAGGATCGGGAGCCTCCCGAGGAGAGCGCCGATGAGCTCGCGGGCGCCCACCACCGCCGCCGGGTCGCCTGGGCCGTTCGACAGCACGACGCCGGCGAAGCCTCCTTCGAGCAGCTTTGCGGCCGCGGTCGACGGCGGCGCCACGCGCACCGCCAGGCCGGCGTCGACCAACCGGCGCAGGATCGAGCGCTTGACCCCGTAGTCGACCACCGCGACCCGCGGCCGTCCGGCAATGGCGACCGGATGCTCGGGGTGGCAGGGCGAGCGCCAGGCCCCGGCAGTCCAGTCGAAGGGCTCACGGCACGCCACCTCCCGGCAGAGGTCGCGACCGTCGGTGCCCCGCGCCGACCGTGCCGCTTCGAGGAGAGCTTCCACGGGCGTCCCGTCGGTTGCCAGGACTCCCGGGACGGCGCCTGACGAGCGGATGTGGCGGACCAGGGTGCGGGTGTCGAATCCCCAGCCCACCGCCACGCCGTGCCCGGCGAGCCAGGACGACAGGTCGGCCTCGGCGCGCCACGAGGACGGCGCCAGGTCGAGGTTCTGGACGACCAGCGCCCGGGCCCAGATTCGATCGGACTCGGCGTCGACCGCGTTGACCCCGACCTGGCCGACGTGGGAGGTCGTGAGGGTCAGGATCTGGCCGTGGTACGAGGGATCGGTGAGCATCTCCTGGTAACCGGTCATCGAGGTGTTGAACACCACCTCGCCGTCGACGACCGCGGCGGCGCCGGCGGCATGGCCGCGGAACACCGTGCCGTCAGCCAGCACCAGCACCGCCGGGCGCGGCTCGGCCAGCAGGCGGGGCAGCGGCAGGGGTGTCGTCATGCTGGCGCGCAGCGTAGCACGGGGATCCCCGGCACGGCGCGCGGCGCCGTCTCGAGCAGCCGGCTGACGAAGAGCGCACATCGCATGTCCGCCCGGCGACGCGTTCGGTATCCTGTTCACCGTGACAGCTCAGAGCGATGGCGAGGCGGGCTGGCTGGCGACAGCCGAGCGGGTTCGACGTGCCCGTTCCGGCGACGAGCTCGCCTTCCGCGAGCTCCTCGAGGCCCACCGCCGAGCGATCACCTCGACGCTCTACGCCTGCGGCGTGCGCTGCCCCGAGACCGCCCGCGACCTCGCCCAGGACGTCGCCCTCAGGGCCTGGCGACGGCTCGACTCCCTGGTCGATCCGCGCACCTTCACCGCCTGGATCCGGCGGATCGCCGCCAACGCCGCCCGCGACCACCTGCGACGGCTCGCGGTGCGCCGTGAGGAGGAGCTCGACCTGGCGCTCGAGCTCGAGTCGGCGGAAAACCCCCACGAGCACGCCGAACGGGTCGCCGAGGTGCGCCGAATGCTGGCGGTGCTCGACGACGAGGACGACGAGACGGTCGCCCTGCTCACCGCCCGCGCCGAGGGGGTGGCCGTCGAGGT
>CAZKKP010000662.1:0-2141 GCA_964553295.1 uncultured Thermoanaerobaculia bacterium
CGCCCCCCCGCCGCCCGACCCCGGATCCTCTCGCGCCTTCTCGTCTCGACGGTGCTGACTCGCATCGAACGCGTGTGCCGGCGAGACGCCGGCACTACAATTCGCCCCTGTTGCCACCACCCCCTGCCGCTGCCGCTGTCGCTGTCGCTGCCGCTGCCGCTGGCGCTTTCGCTTCCTCTTGACACCAGATATACTCATTGTTAGCATATCGGCGAGCCGGACCTCCGGCGGTTTCTTTGGAGTTGCTAATACTCATGAGGAGTATATTGGAGCACCGATGAACCACAGCACGACGGAGACCCTGGCCGAGGCGATGTCCGCGACTGCGCCGATCTATCAGCGGCTTCGCCACATCGTTCCGGAGCTGGAGTGGGCGGCCCATGCGCCGTTGATCGTCGAGATCGGCCGGCTGAAGCGCCAGCGCAACGCCGTGATCCTGGCGCACAACTACCAGGTGCCGCAGATCTTCCACGGCGTGGCCGACATCACCGGCGACTCCCTGGCGCTGGCCCGCCGGGCCGCCGACACCACGGCGGACGTGATCGTGGTCTGCGGCGTGCACTTCATGGCGGAGACGGCGAAGGTGCTCAACCCGGACAGGACGGTGCTGATCCCTGATCTCGAGGCCGGTTGCTCGCTGGCCGAGTCGATCACCGCCGCCGACGTTCGGGCGCTCAAGGCGCGCCACCCGGGCGTGCCGGTGGTGACCTACGTCAACACCTCGGCCCAGGTGAAGGCCGAGACCGACGTCTGCTGCACCTCGGCCAACGCGGTCGAGGTGGTCGAGTCCCTCGGCTCGGACCGGGTGATCTTCCTCCCCGACGAGTACCTCGGCCGCTGGGTGGCGGCCAACACCGCGGTCGAGGTCATCCTGTGGCACGGCCGCTGCGAGGTCCACGAGCGGTTCACCGCCGCCGACATCGCCCTGTACCGGGAGCAGCACCCCGGCCTCGCGGTGATCGCCCACCCGGAGTGCGACCTGCCGGTGCTCCAGGCCGCGGACATGGTCGGCTCCACCGCCGGGATGATCCGTTGGGTGCGCGAGCGGCGGCCGCGCCGGGTGCTCATGGTCACCGAGTGTTCGATGAGCGACAACGTCGCCGCCGAGCTGCCCGAGGTGGAGTTCGTGCGGCCCTGCGCCCTGTGCCCGCACATGAAGAGGATCACCCTGGAGAACGTCGCCGAGAGCCTGCGTTCGCTGCAGCACCCGGTCGAGGTCGAGCCGGCGGTCGCGGTCCGCGCCCGGCGGGCGGTAGAGCGAATGCTCGAGATCGGGCGGGGAGGTCGGGCATGAGCCGTCCCTTCCGTCCCGACGAGGTCATCGCGACCGATGTCCTGGTCGTCGGCGCCGGTATTGCCGGCCTTTCGGCGGCGCTCGGCGCGACGGGCCGCCGGGTCCTCCTGGTGAGCAAGGGCGGTTTCGCGCACGACGGCTCGAGCGTCCACGCCCAGGGTGGCGTCGCCGTGGCCCTTGGTGAGGGCGACGACCCCGAGGCCCACGCCCGGGACACGATCGCCGCCGGCGCCGGCCTGTGCGACGAGGTGGTCGTGCGCCGGGTGACCGCGGAGGGGCCCCGCCGGATCCGCGAGCTGCTCGAGCTCGGCGCGCGCTTCGACCGGCGGGACGACGGTCGTCTCGAGCTCGGCCGCGAGGCCGCCCACTCCCAGGCGCGCATCGCCCACGCCGCCGGCGACGCCACCGGCGCCGAGCTGGTGCGGGCCCTCGGTCGGGCCGTGACCGCCGCCGGCCACGTCACGGTGCGTGAAGGCCTGATGGTGCTCGATCTGGTGCGCGACGGGAGCGCGGTGGTCGGTGCGGCGGCCGTCGCCCGCGACGGTCGGCACGTCCTCATCGCGACCCCCGACGTGGTGCTGGCGGCCGGGGGCGTCGGCCGACTGTGGCGGCACACCACGAACCCCGCCGAGGCGACCGGCGACGGCCTCGCCATGGCCGCCCGCGCCGGCGCGAGGCTGACCAACCTCGAGATGCTGCAGTTCCACCCGACCGCGCTCGCGGACGGCGGCTCGCCGATGGTGTTGCTCACCGAGGCCCTGCGCGGCGCCGGCGCGGTCCTGCTCGACGAACGGGGCCGCCGCTTCATGGTCGACGAGCACGCGCTCGCCGAGCTGGCGCCGCGTGA
>CAZKKP010000663.1:0-2138 GCA_964553295.1 uncultured Thermoanaerobaculia bacterium
TCGAGCGCACCCTGCCAGTGCGGCTGCGGCCGCCGCGGCTCGAACTGGTGTCCTCCCAGCACTACGCCCGCCAGGGGGGCAGCGGTACGGTGGTGTTCCGGGTGGGCGAGACGGCGATGGTGTCTGGAGTGCGGGCCGGCGATGCCGTGTCGACCTCGTTTCCACTTCCCGGCGGCAGCGCTGGGGACCGTTTCGTGATCTACGCGCTGCCGTGGCATCTCGGGGAGGCGTCCCAGATCCGGCTGTTCGCCGAGGACGACGCCGGCAATCGGACCGAGCAGCCCTTCCTCGACCTCTTCAAGCCGATGCCGCTGCGCACCGACACCATCCGGGTCAGCGACGCCTTCCTCGCCCGGGTGGTGCCGGCGATTGCCAGCCGTACCCCGGGCTTCGACGCCTCGGGCTCGCTGCTCGAGCAGTACCTGCGCATCAACCGCGACCACCGTGCCGCCGAGCTGGAGCGGGTGGCCGCGCTGTCGCTCATGAGCGAACCCGCCTTCCTCTGGTCGGGACCCTTCCTGCAGATGCCCAACTCGGCGGTCCAGGCGACCTTCGCCCAGGGGCGGCGCTACGTGTACGACGGCGAGGTCGTCGACGAGCAGACCCACCTCGGCCTCGACCTCGCCTCCACCGAGCGGGCGGCGGTGCCGGCGCCGAGCTCAGGCCGGGTGCTCTTCGCCGGCTGGATGACGCTTTATGGCAACGCGGTCGTCATCGACCACGGCTACGGCGTGCTCTCCCTGTGCGGGCACCTGTCGTCGACCGAGGTCGCCGAGGGCGACCGGGTGGCCCGGGGCGACCTCATCGGGCGCAGCGGTGTGACCGGCCTGGCCGGCGGCGACCACCTCCACCTCGAGGTCTTCGTCCAGGGCCAGTCCGTCGACCCGGTCGAGTGGCTCGACGCCAAGTGGCTGCGGGACAACCTGGGGACGAAGCTGGCGGTTCCAGTCGAATGAGCCGCTCGCGCGCGGCGGGCCGCTACGGCGCCGTCTGGGACCAGCCCGAGGTGGCGCCGCTCTCGAAGCCGTCGCAGAACAGCACCGCCTCGGGCTGCCAGCGGGCGATGTAGTCCGCCGGCGAGCCGCCGGCCTGGGTGAAGAACCCTGCCGCATAGACCGAGCAGCAGACGCCTGCAATGCCGGTCACAGAGTTGTTCGTACCGCTAGCGAGAGCATGCTAGGTGCTACCGTCCCACCTGGCGATGTAGTTTGCGGCGCCGCTGCCGGCCTGAGTGAAGAGCCCTCCGACATAGACGTCGGACCCCACTGCGGAGATCGCGAAGACGTTGTCGTTCACTCCGCCGCCCAGCGGCCGCCACATGCTGCCGTCCCACCTGGCGATGTGGTTCGCGGCGCCGCTTCCAGCCCCTGTGAAGGCTCCTCCCACGTAGACGTCGGAGCCGCTCACGGCGATCGCAGCAACCCAGTCGTCAACCCCGCTTCCGAGGGGCGTCCACACGCTGCCGTTCCATCTTGCGATGTGGTTTGCGCCGCCGCCCCCCGCCTGGGTGAACTCGCCACCCACGTAGACGTCGGACCCGATCACCACGATCGCACGAACAAGGTCGTTCACGCCGCCTCCGAGAGGCGTCCACCCGCTGCCGTTCCACTTCGCGATGTTGTTTGCGGCGTCAGTCCCGGCTTGCGTGAAGAGCCCTCCCACGTAGACGTCGGACCCGCTGACAGCGATGGCGTAGACTCCACCGTTGAGACCGAATCCGAGGGATGACCAGGTAGCGCCGTCCCACCTGGCGATGCGGTTCGCGTGGCCGCCTCCGGCCTGAGTGAAGATCCCTCCGACATAGACGTCGGACCCGCTCACTGCGATGGCGAGGACACCGCCGTTCACTCCATCTCCGAGGGGCGACCAGGTGTCGCCGCTCCACCTGGCAATGCGGTTTGCACTGCCGCTTCCCGCGTGGGTGAAGTCTCCCCCTACATAGACGTCGGAGCCGGTCGCGGTGACTACGTTCGACCAGCTGTCCAAGCCACCTCCGAGGGGCGACCAGCAGGCGTCGCCGGTGCAGGGGGCCTCGGGCTGGCGGGAGTGCGGGTCGGTTTCGACCGGCAGGAACCTCGGCTCGCCCGCCGGTCCGGAGACCATCCGAAGGCCGGTCGGGTCGAAGCTGCCATCGAGCC
>CAZKKP010000664.1:0-729 GCA_964553295.1 uncultured Thermoanaerobaculia bacterium
GACGAGCCGGTCGAGTCCGTCGCAGCGGTCGGGATCGACGACCCCGCGGCGTGCTCGCGCTTCGCCGCGCGGGTGATCCGGGGGGTCAGGGTCGCCCCCTCGCCATTGTGGCTCGCCGCCCGCCTCGAGCGCTGCGGGGTGCGGCCGGTCAACGCGGTGGTGGACGCCACCAACTACGTGCTGCTCGCCACTGGGCAGCCGCTGCACGCCTACGACCTCGCTCGGGTCCGCGGCCGCCGGCTGGTGGCCCGGGGCGCCCGTCCGGGCGAGACCCTGGTCACCCTCGACGGCGAGACCCGCACCCTCGAGCCGGGCATGCTGGTGATTGCCGACGGCGCAGGCGCGGTGGGCCTCGCCGGGGTCATGGGCGGCGCCTCGAGCGAGATCTCGGCCGCCACGACGGACGTCATCCTCGAGGGCGCCCACTTCGACGCCCTGTCGATCCGACGCACTGCCCGTCGGCTGGGGATGCACACCGAGGCCTCGCACCGTTTCGAGCGCGGCGCCGACCCCGAGCGGCCGCCCCTCGCCGTCGACCTCGCCGCCGCCCTGATCGCCGAGCTGACCGGTGGCCGGGTGTGCCGGGGTCGGCTCGACGTGCGGCCGGCGCCGCACCAGCCCCGGGAGCTGAGCTTCGCGCGGTCGCGGCTGGCGGCCTTCGCCGGCCTCGAGATCGCCCCGGAGCGGCTCGCGGCGATCCTCGCCGGGCTCGGCTTCGAGCCGCGGCTC
>CAZKKP010000664.1:739-2134 GCA_964553295.1 uncultured Thermoanaerobaculia bacterium
TGCCGTCATGGCGGGTCGACGTCGAGCGGGCCGCGGACCTCTACGAGGAGGTGCTGCGGCACGTCGGCTACGGCGCTGTGCCGTCGCGGCTGCCGGTGGTCGAGACCCCCCCCGGCCGCCGCCACCCCAACTGGCAGCGGGTCGACCGCGCCCGGCAGGCCGCCGTCGCGGCGGGGCTCGCCGAGATCGTCACCTACTCCTTCGTCGCCGCCGACGCCGACCGGCTCGCGGCGGCCGGGCCGCTGGGCTGCGGCGCCCCGGTCAAGCTCGCCAACCCCCTGGCGACCACCCAGGCGGTGATGCGGCGCTCGCTGCTGCCCGGGCTCCTGGCGGCGGCCCGCGACAACCTCAACCAGGGCGAGAGCCGGCTGGCGGTGTTCGAGCAGGGGCGAGTGTTCTGGCTCGACCGCGAGGGTCGTCCGGAGGAGCAGGAACGGCTGGCGCTGGCCCTCGCCGGCGCCGGCGCGGGCTGGCTCGACGCGGCGCCGGCCGACTTCGCCCTGCTCAAGGGCGTGGTCGTCGGCCTCGCCGAGCGCTGTGGCCTCGGCGCGCTGGAGTGGCGGCGCGGCGGCGCCCCCTGGCTCGACGAGACCGAGGGCGCGGTGCTCGTCGAGCCGGACGGCGGCCGGGTGGTCGGCCTCGCCGGCGCCGCCTCGGACGCTCTCGCCGAAGGCTGGCAGCTGCGGCAGCGGCTCTACCTCGCCGAACTCGACCTGTCGGCGGCGTCCGAACCGACCCATCCGACCTTCCAGGCGCTGCCGCGGTTCCCGGCGGTGGCGGCGGACCTCACCGTCGAGCATCTCGAGACCCTGAGCTGGAGCGAGCTCGCGGCGGCGATCGGCGGGCTCGCCGCCGACACGGTCCGCCAGGTGGTCCTGCTCGACCGCTACCACGGGCCCGCGGTCGGCGCCGGACGGGTGCGGACGACGGTGCGCTGCCTGTACCGCCACCACGAGCGCTCGCTCACCCAGGACGAGGTCAACGCCGAGCAGCAGCGACTGCGGACCGCCCTCGGCGAGCGCCTCGGCGTGTGCTTCGCGTGAGGCGGGCGATCCCATGACCGATGACACCAGCTCCGAGGAGGCGATGGCAATGGCGATGGACACGGTGCTGAAGACCCTCGAGGCCCGGGTCGAGGAGCTCGTCGAGGCCTACCGGACCGCCCGGGCACGGGAGCTCGAGCTGACCCAGCGGGTGGCGGAGCTGGAAGAGCGGCTCGCCGAGGGCGCGGCGACCGGCGACCGCGTCGCCGCCCTTCAGACCCAGCGCGCCGACCTCCTCGAGCGCCTCGAGAAGGTCCTCGCCACCCTCGACGCGACCCTCGACGCCTCCCCCCCCGACGCCGCCGCCGACTGACGTCGGCCACGTGGCAGGGCGGTCGACGTTACCCTTGGG
>CAZKKP010000665.1:0-2130 GCA_964553295.1 uncultured Thermoanaerobaculia bacterium
GCCGCATCCTGGTGGTACAGCCGGCGCGCCCGGACCGGGGCGGCCGACCTCTCCGGCGCAGTGCTGCGCCAGGAGTCGCTGGCGCTCGTGAAACTCGGCATGGCGTTCATGGCGAGCGGCTTCCTCATGCTGGGGGCCGCCTACGCGGTGCGCACCATGGTCATCCGCCTCGAGGGCCTCGATGCCCGAGTAGTCGCAGCGGTCGACGCCGTGCATCCTCAGCAGCAGGAGGCTCTGGCCGGGGTTGCTGCGGCGCAGCCGCAGCAGCTCGTCCTCGACGTGGCTCGCCGCGCCGAAGTACAGCGAGCCGCGGATCGCGACCACGCCGAGCTGCGAGCACACCGGCGCCCCGGCCCGCTCGACGAAGTGGCGGAAGGTGGGGTTGGGCACCACTTCGAGAACCTGGGGCAGGCTCGACTGGTAGATGTAGATCGCCAACGACAGCATCACGCCGACGAAGACCGCGTACTGCAGCGGCAGGACCAGGGTCGCGGCGAAGGTCACCGCCATGGTCGACGCCTCGGCGCGGGACGTCCGCAGGACGCGTCGGACGCTCCCCCAGTCGACCATCCGCGCCGCCACGATCAGGATCAGACCGGCCAGGGCGGCCTGTGGCAGATAGGCCGCGAGCGGCCCGAAGGCGAGGATGACCAGGAGCACCACCAGGCTCGTGAAGACCCCGGCCAGCGGGCTCCGGGCGCCCGCCTGGAAGTTCACCGCCGAGCGAGTGAAGGACCCCGAGGCGGCATAGCCGCCGAGAAGACCCGCGGCGATGTTGGCGAATCCCTGACCGACGAGCTCCTGGTCGACGTCGACCCGATCCCCGCTCTGCCGGGCCAGCTCGCGGGCGATGGCGATGGTCTCGACCACTCCGAGCGCGGTCAGGGCCAGGGCCCCGGCGAGCAGGGCCGCGGCGTGGCCCTCGGCGACGAACCAGCCGAGGGACGGCAGCGGGCCGACGGCGGGTGGCGCCCTGGGCACCACACCAACGACCTCGACGCCGAGTCGCCCCGCTCCCACCATCGCCACCACTCCGCCCATCGCGACCAACGCGATCATCGAGCCCGGCATCTTCGACGACAGCCGGTTGACCCCGAGAATCACGACGATGGTCAACAGGCCGATCGCCAGGCTCGGCAGGTGGGCGCCACCCATGCCCTCCAGCACCGCCTTGAGGGTGACGAACAGCTCCGGGCTCCGCGGGACCTCGATGCGCAGCAGGTGGCGCAGCTGGCCGGCAGCGATCAGCACGCCGGCGCCCGCCGTGAAGCCGAGCAGCACCGAGCGTGACGCGAAGTTGACGATCATTCCAAGCCGCACCGCCGCGAATGCCAGCAGGGCCACCCCGGCCAGCACCGCCAGCGCCGCTGCGGCGAGCAGGTACTCGCGGGTGCCCACCGCCGCCAGCGGCGCCAGGATGGCGAGCACCAGGATCGAGCACGCGTTGGTCGGCCCGGTGGACAGGTGGCGGGAAGACCCCCAGAGCGCGCCGACCGCGGCCGCCACCACCGAGGTGTACAGGCCGACGGCCGGAGGCAGGCCGGCAATCGCCGCGTAGGCGATCACCTGCGGGACCGTGACCACCGCCACCGTGAGCCCGGCGATCAGATCGGGCCGCAGGTTGCCCGCCCGATACCCGCGCAGGATCACCGCCGGGCGGAGCAGGAAGTCCCTGAATCGGAGAAACGGCTCGCCTGTCATCGACTCCGTGCGACCTGATTCCGCGACCAGTCTACAGGCGACGGAGCACGGCGGACAGCCAGCTTCCCACGAACCGACGCCCCCGTCATGCCGCAGCACTTCCTCGAGCTCAACGCTGGTGCGTCTGAGTCTTCAAGTAGTTGGCGAGGGCGAGCGACGCCTCCGGGCTGAGTCCGCCGACGACGATCTCGAGATCCTCGTCGGTCAGCTCCATCCCCTCGAACTCGACTCCCGGCGCCGGCGGCGGCTGGGGCGGCCGTGGCGGTGCAGGCTGCCTGTCGCGACCAGGTCGCTGCATCTTTCCCTCCCCGCGGCCCTCGTCGGCCGCTGTCGGCTCCGTGCAACGCCGGCATCGTTCTCCGTATTCGCCCTCTCGCCGCCGTTTGCCAGGACCAAGGAAGTCTCCGGGCATCAGGGGTCAGGGGTCAG
>CAZKKP010000666.1:0-2122 GCA_964553295.1 uncultured Thermoanaerobaculia bacterium
GCCATGTAGCTGTAGGCGGCGACCGCCACCGCGCCGAGCAGGTGGGGGGCGAGGATGGCGGCAAGGAAGATCGAGGTCGGTCCGTCGGCGCCGCCGATGATCCCGATCGCCGCCGCCTCCTGGGGCGAGAAGCCGAAGACGTAGAAGGCGCCGAGGGCGGCGACGAAGATCCCGAGCTGGGCGGCGGCGCCCAGCAGCAGCGTGATCGGCCGCCCGAGCAGCGGCCGGAAGTCGGTGAGGGCGCCGACGCCGAGGAAGATCACCGGCGGCAGGAACTCGGTACGGATGCCGGCGTCGTAGACCAGCTGGAGCAGGGGATGGACGCCGTGCTCGGTGTCGCCTGCGATGCCGGTCGCGGACGCCGCCATCATGGCGTGCGGCAGGTTGGCGAGGATGGCGCCGAAGCCGATGGGGATCAGCAGCAAGGGCTCGTAGCCCTTGCGGATCGCGAGGTAGATCAGCAGACCGCCGATCGCGAACATGACGAGATTCTGCCAGGCGAGCCCGGCGAATCCTGAACCGCTGATCAGGGTCCAGAGGTCGGCCATGTCAGACTCCGAGGGTCATGATCGAGCGGCCGGCCTCGATGTCCGCGCCGATCTCGGCGTCGACGCTCAGGACCCGGCCGGCGCAGGGCGCCTTGACGTCGTGCTTGGCCTTCATCGCCTCGACCGCCGCGACGACCTGGCCGGCGGCCACGGTGTCGCCCACCCGGACCTTGATCTCCACCAGCTCGGTCTTGCCGGCGAACGGCGAGTAGACCGGAGTCCCGCCGTTGCCCGAAGCGGCCGCCGAGCCCGGCGCCGAGGGCAGAGGGGCGACAGTCGCGCCGCTGGCGACCGGCGGCTCGATGGTGATTCTGAAGCTGCGCGAGGCGCCGTTCTCGACCACCGTGCAGGTGGTGGTGACCGGTCCGGCGAGGGTCGGCGCGGCGGCCGGGGCGGGCGCCGGGGCGGCCGCTTTCTCGGCCGGCTTGGCCTCCTTCTTCTTCAGCGGGAGCACGATCTTGGCCTTGCCGGTGAGCAGTCGGATGCCCTCGTTGAGGTCCATGTTCTTGCCCGGGACGATGGCCGAGGCGACCAGGAAGACGTTCTCCTCGGTCAGCGGCAGGCTGCGCTCCTTGAGCGCCGCCTCGGCCTGGGCGAGGCTGTCCGGCGCCGCCTCGAGAGGGTCGCCGTCGAACGGTGGCTTCTCGAGCTGCTCGGAGGCGATCTTCACCACCTCGGGATCGGGCGGCAGCGGCGGTCGGCCGAAGTAGCCCAGAACCGCCTTGCCGTAGCCGTCGTTCATCTTCTTCCAACGGCCGAGGAGCACGTTGTTGAAAGCCTGCAACCAGTACTGCTGGCTTCCCGGGGTGACCGAGGTCCAGGCGCCACCTGCCTTCACGACGACCGGGAATTCGGCGAGCACGTCGGAGTAGCGGTCCAGGATGCCGGCCTCCTTCATCATGTGCACATTGGGCCCGATCGCGCCGCCGGGCATCGGGAAACCGACCACCCGGGCGTCGGCCGTCGTCGTCACCGGGTTGAAGTCGTACTCCTTCAGCCCCTCGTCGAGCAGGCTCTCGATCTCGTCCATCTTCGTGTGGTCGATGTCGAGGGAGTAGCCGGTGCCCTTGAGGGCGTGCCACATCGAGCGGACGTCGGGCTGGACGGTGCCCGAGGCCATCGGGCGCACCGACAGGTCGATGCCGTCGACGCCGCCGGCGATACCGGCCATGTAGCAGGACACCGCCATCGACGCGGTGTCGTGGGTGTGCTGCCAGAGGATGACCTCGGGGGGCAGGATCTTCCGGAGCCCCTTGGCGGTCTCGTAGCAGGTCGTCGGATCGGTCGTGCCTGAGGCGTCCTTCATGCACACCGAGTCGATGTGAATACCGGAGTCCAGCACCTTCTTGATGATGCCGACGTAGAACTCGGCGGTGTGCACCGTCCGGTCCTCGAAGGGCAGGCCCATGAGGGCGACGCACACCTGGTGGTGCATCCCGGCGTCGACGATCGGCTTGCCGGTCTTGATCAGGTTGTCGACGTCGTTCATGTAGTCGAAGTTGCGATCCCAGGTGGTGCCGTGCCGGGCCATCAGCCGGGCCTGCAGGTCGAGGGCCTTGAGTCGTTGCGTGGTC
>CAZKKP010000667.1:0-2116 GCA_964553295.1 uncultured Thermoanaerobaculia bacterium
CCGGTCGGCGTGGGCGGCAACCAGGAGCAGCGCGGCGCCCGCCGCCGCCGCCAGCCAGGCGGCCCGCACCTGGGTCAGCAACAGCACCGCCAGCTCCACCACGGCCAACAGCCCCGCCGCGACCCGCCACCGTCGTCGACGCGCAATGGCGGTCCAGACCACGGTGAGCGGGAAGACCATCGCCAGGTAGGCGCCGAGGAAGTTGGACCTGCCGAGGGTGGCGAGCACCGGCGACCGGGCGTCGCTGACCAGGCCGCCGCTGACTCCGGCCGCCTGCAGCGCCCCGAGCACCACGATCGGCACGGCGGTCCAGGCGACGACCGCGAGCAGCCGGCGCACCGCCGCCTCCGAGCGCAGGTTGGCCGCGACCAGCGCTCCCAGGGCGGCGTAGGAGACCAGGGTCAGAAGCCCCTGGCCGCGAGCCAGGCTGCCCCACAGGCTCAGCTGCGGGGCGACCCCGAGCAGGGTGGCGGCGGCCGCCACCGCGACGAAAACGGCTGTCGGAAGGGCGATGGGCGAACGCCAGCCGACCCGCCCTCCGGGGTGTCGAACGGCGTCGAGGGCCCAGACCACCACCATCCCCCAGACCAGCGAGCGCAGCAGCGCGACCTTGACCGGGGTGAATGGATCGTGACCCCACGGGTTGACGGCGAGGGGGACGGCGGCGGCGGCGGCCAGCCAGCCTAACTCGACGAGCCGGCGTCCGTCGACCGGCGTCCTCCGCGTGGCCGGCTCACCGGGCGCGCCGATGCCCTCCGGCCCGCCCTCCGGGCTCATCGCAACGAGACGTAAGCGTAGATCGTCTCCCGGCCGCTGATCACGGGCTCGAGCGCCGCGCCGACCAGCTGCGGCCGCGCCGGGGCCTCTCCGACTTTGACCGCCTGAGACACCGCGTGGTGGACGGCCCGGCCGGGCTCGACGCCGACGCCGAGGCCGTCGCCGGCCCGGATGGCGTGCTCGAGGCCGCTGACCCGTACCTTCGCCGGACCCTGGATCACCACCAGCAGGTACTCGCCGGGAGCGACCGGGCCGGGCGGGGTGATCGCCACCTCCTGGCCTGTCGGATGGGCCTCGAGGAAGCGCTCGAGGGGATCGTCGACCCCCTCGAGGTCGTACTGGATGAGGTCCGAGTCGTCCACCGCCTCGAGGTCGAAGCGGCTGAAGACCACCCCCGCCAGCAGCGCACCGGCGTCGTCACCCGCCCTCGCCACCTGCACCACCGGCCGGTCGTTGAAGGCCGCGGGCGCCGGCTCGCCGGTGGCGGTGAGCTGGCGCTGCTCGGGCCGCAGCACGCCGCTGAAGACGACGACGTCGCCGACCTCGAGGGGCTCGTCGCCGCCGTTGTGCGCCACCTGCATCGTGGCGCCGAGCTTGTTGTAGTTTAACGCGTAGAGGTTGTCGGGGGTGTAGAAGCCGTAGTTGTTGTCGGTGCGGCTGGTGCGGCCGGTGACGCCACGGAAGTCCGAGCTCTGACCCCACATGCCGTAGTTGGTGCTGCTCACGCCGTAGACGCCGGTTCCGGCGCTGCTCGAGCCGTAGCTGCCCCGGTTCGCGCCGATGCCGACCACGCCCACCGCACCCAGCGGCTGGGAGATCCCGCTGACGTTGCCGGCCTCCCCGCGCACGCCCTGGTTGCTCGTGCTCTGGGCGTAGACGCCGTAGCCGCCGGTTGACGTGACGTAGGCGCCGTGATCGTAGTGGTCGGTGCCGCTGGTCTCGACGCGAATGCCGTGGCCGCCGGTGCTGGTGAAGTAGCCCCCCCAACTGGCAGCGCTCGTCCCCCGGATACCGTAGCTGTTGTTGCTGCCGCCCCAGACGCCGGCGCCGCCGGCGGCGTCGGCGAAGACCGCGGTGCCGGTGGACGGCGCGTGAAACCCGCCGGCCCGCGCCGACGCCCAGCTCCCGGTCATGGTGACGTCGAGCACCGAGTCGTTGGAGGCCGGCGGCGGCCCGACGATGTCGGCGTAGCCCGTCAGATAGATGTTGGTCGAGTTGACCGCGACGTCGGCCGCCAGCGCCGCGGCCATCAGCAGCATGGCGCCGACTGCCAGGAACGAGACAGGACGAGAGGTCGAGACCATCCGAGACTCCCTTCGTCGAGGCGCGCCGTCTGGCT
>CAZKKP010000668.1:0-1442 GCA_964553295.1 uncultured Thermoanaerobaculia bacterium
CGGGTGATCGCGCGCGGCGTGAAGCGGCGCTCGGGGTCGTTGAGGATGGCCTCCACCAGGCCGCCGCCCTGCAGCCCGGTGGCGCCGACGACGGCGATGACCTTCTTGACGCCCATGCTCATCTCCTCTCTTCGCTCGTCTCGCGCACAACACGAGGGAGGGGCGGCTATTCCGTCCGGGCGACCCCGTCGGCTCGACGCGGCGCCGGCGCCGCCTACAATCGCGTCGTGGCGCCGCGGCGGATCCTGCACTGCGACATGGACTGCTTCTTTGCCGCCGTGCACATGCGCGACGACCCCTCCCTCGCCGGGCGGCCCGTGGTCGTCGGCGGCGATCCCAGGGGCCGCGGCGTCGTCGCGGCGGCGAGCTACGAGGCGCGCCGCTGGGGCATCCACTCGGCGATGCCGGCATCCCAGGCGCTGCGCCGCTGCCCGGAGCTGGTGTTCGTCAGGCCCGACTTCCGCCGCTACCGCGCCGAGTCTCTGGCGATCTTCGCCATCTACCGGGGGTACACCCCGCAGGTCCAGCCGCTGTCCCTCGATGAGGCCTACCTCGACGTCACCAACCACCTGGAGCGCCTCGGAACCGCCACCGCCATCGCCGAGGAGATCCGCGCCCGCGTCCGCGCCGAGCGGCGGCTGACGGTCAGCGTCGGGGTCGGCCCCAACAAGCTGATCGCCAAGATCGCCTCGGACTCTCGCAAGCCGGACGGACTCACCGTGGTCAAGCCGCAGCAGGTCGAGGCTTTCCTGGCGCCGCTGCCGGTGCGCCGGCTGTACGGGGTCGGTCCGGCCTCGGAGCGGGCCCTGGCCGCGATGGACGTGCATATTGTCGCCGAGCTCCGCGCGCTCTCCCTCGACCGCCTGGTCGCCCGCTTCGGCCACTGGGGGCGGACCCTCTGGCACTACGCCCGCGGTCTCGACGAGCGCCCGGTCGAGGACCGCCAGGAGCGCAAGAGCCTGTCCACCGAGTCGACCTTCGCCCACGACCTGCGCGACCTCGCCGAGATCGAGGCCACCCTGGCGCGGATGGCCGAGGAGGTGGCCCTCGGTCTCGGCCGCCGCGACCTCGCGGCCTGCACCGTCACCCTGAAGGCCCGCTACCCCGACTTCACCACGGTCACTCGGTCCCTCACCCTGACCACCCCGACGTCCTCGCCGGAGGTGCTGGCCGCGGTCGCCCGCCGGCTCCTCGCGCGCACCGCCGCCCTCGAGCGCTCGGTGCGGCTGCTCGGCGTCGGCGCCTCGAGCTTGGTCGCCGCCGACCACGAGCAGCTCGAGCTCTTCAACCCGGCGCCCGCAGCCCGAGAAGGGGACGGGGATCAGGGGGCACGCCCACCCACCCGCACGGGGTCAGTGTGAGGCTGGTAGGATGCCCGGGGACCGGAAGGGTCCGTGGAGGCATCATGAGATTGAGGAACATCGCTGTCATCCTCGCGTGTG
>CAZKKP010000668.1:1452-2105 GCA_964553295.1 uncultured Thermoanaerobaculia bacterium
TGTTGATCTCCGGTTTGACCGTCTGAGTCGCCGCCACAATCGCCAGGTCGGCCTTCAGACCGCTGTCGGCCAGGGCCCGTGAACCGTAGGTGGTGCGGACGCCGGCAAGGTGCAGGCCGCGGATCGTGCGGCAGTCGCCGGCAATCCGTTCTTCGCCCCGTACCAGACTCCCTTCGACGTCCCGCCGTTTGACCGCATCCTCCCGGAACACTTCGTGCCGGCCTTTGACGAGGCGATGGCCGAGCAGCGGGCGGCGATCGCGGCGATTGTCGCCGACCCGGCGGCGCCGACCTTCGACAACACCATCCTCGCGCTCGACCTCTCCGGCGAGCGGCTGGGGGAGGTCTCACGGGTCTTCTTCGCTCTGGGCGGGTCGAACACCAACGACGAGCTGCAGGCGATCCAGAAGGAGGTCTCGCCGAAGCTCGCCGCCCACCGCGACGCCATCCAGCTCGACCCCGGGCTGTTCGCCCGGGTGCAAGCCCTCCATGAGCAGCGCGAGGACCTCGGCTTGAACCCGGAGCAGCTGTTCCTGCTCGAGCAGCTCTACCGCCAGTACGTCCGCAACGGCGCCCTGCTGGGTGAGGCGGAGCAGGGGAGGCTCAAAGAGATCAACCGGCGTCTCTCCGAGCTGCAGGTGCAGTTCTCCCAGA
>CAZKKP010000669.1:0-2103 GCA_964553295.1 uncultured Thermoanaerobaculia bacterium
GGGGGTCAGGGATCAGGGGGCACGCCCACCCAGCCGCACGGGGTCAGGGGCGCTCGGCCCGCGCGGACAGGTAACGCTCAACGCGGCCGATGATCCGCGCCGCTCACCGGGCGCCGCCGCGGGCCGCGGCTCGGGAGTGCCGGCGAGACGCCGGCAGCACAACGCGCCCGTGCCGGACAGAGGCGGTCTCGGAGCGCGAGTGGGGCTCGTGGAATGGGATCGGGCACGGGCTCGCGAGGGCGGGGGTGGGCAGACTGCGGGGTGCGCTGTGGTCTGTGCCGCAGTGCGTCGTTCGGGTAGACTCGAGCCATGAAGCTGCAGAGTTCCTCCATCGTCGCCGGCCGGGATGTCAACGGACCCCGGTCCATCGTCTCCCTCAATCCCGCCACCGAGCAGGAGAACGCCCGGGTGTCGGCGCTCGACGGGGAGGGCGCCCGCGACGCGGTCGCCGCCGCCCGGGCGGCCTTCCCGGGCTGGGCGCGGACGCCCCTCGCCGAACGCCGGAAGATCCTCCACCGCTGGCTGAAGATCATGTTCTCGGAGGTCGACGAGCTCGCCCGGCTGATGTCGTCGGAGAACGGCAAACCGGTGGTCGAGGCCAAGCTGGTCGACGTCTTCCCGGCGCTGGAGACGCTGAAGTACTACGCCGAGAACCTCGAGGAGCTGCTCGCCTTCGAGCCGGTCGCGCCGCAGCAGATCCTGTTCAGCCACTGGCGGGCGGGCTACCGTTTCGACCCCCTCGGGGTGCTCGCGGTGATCACCCCGTGGAACTACCCGGTGGGCATCCCGATGGCCGAGCTGGTGCCGGCGATCGCAGTCGGCAACACGGTGGTCTTCAAGCCGGCGTCGGCGACCGTGCTCACCGGGCTGGCGCTCGGCGACATGGCGCGCCGCGCCGGCCTGCCACCGGGAGTGTTCAACGCGGTGGCCCTGCCCGGATCGGCGACCGACGCCCTGCTCGACCACCCGGACGTGGTCAAGGTGCTGTTCACCGGCTCGGTGGACATCGGCCGCCACGTTGCCCGCCGCTGCGCCGAGCGGATCATCCCGGCGCAGCTCGAGCTCGGCGGCAAGGATGCGGCGGTGGTGGCGGCGGACGCGAACCTGGAGCGGACCGCCCGCGGCCTGGTCTGGGCCGCCTTCATGAACACCGGCCAGAGCTGCGCCTCGGTCGAAAGGGTCTACGCCGAGGCGGCGATCCACGATCGGCTGCTCGCCCGGATGGTGGAGCTGACCCGCGAGCTCAGGGTGGGCGATCCCTTCGCGGTCGGGACCGACCTCGGTCCCCTGACCACCGCCGAGCAACGCGACATCGTCGCGCGGCAGGTCGACGACGCCGTGGCCGCCGGCGCCCGGGCGCTGACCGGCGGCGTGCGGCCCGAGGGGCCGGGATTCTTCTATCCGCCGACGGTCCTGGTCGACGTCACCGAAGACATGGAGGTCATGGTCGAGGAGACCTTCGGCCCGGTGATGCCGGTGGTGCCGGTCGCCGATCTCGAGGAGGGCATCCGTCGCGCCAACGACTCGAAGTTCGGCCTGACCGCTTCCGGCTGGACGACCTCGCGGAAGACCGCCGAGCGCTTCCAGCGCGAGCTCGACGCCGGTGTGGTCATGGTCAACGACCACCTGGTCGCCTTCGGCGAGGCGACCGGCGCCTGGGGCGGCCTGCGCGAGAGCGGCATCGGCCGCGCCCACGGGCCCTACGGGCTGCACGAGCTGGTCAACGTCAAGTACGTCGTCCATGATCCGGGGGACGACCCGGCGATGCCCTGGTACTACCCCTACGACGACGACCTCGAGGAGTTCCTGACGACGGCGTTGCCCCTGCTCTACTCCTCGGGCCTGGACCGGTTTGCCAGGCTGGACCGGCTGGCGCGGACCCGCCGCTTCCGCCAGCGGGTGCGCAAGGGAACGCTGCTGGCGAACGCGAGGAAGTTGTTCTAGGGAGCTGTCAGCTGTCAGCTGGTACCTGGCTGGCCCGCCTCATGTCGCCGGCACGCCGGCGATGAGCCTCACCCGGTAGCGGGCGTGGGGATACGGATGGATCTCGGGCATGGTCGCGAACAGCCAGCCCTGGTAGTCCTCGATGCCCGCCTCGCGGAT
>CAZKKP010000670.1:0-2095 GCA_964553295.1 uncultured Thermoanaerobaculia bacterium
CCCGGATTGCCGTGGGTTCAGGCGGACTGACCGGAAAGGGCCTCCATTCCGGCACCCAGTCCCAACTTCGTTTTCTGCCGGCACAGCACACCGACTTCATCTTCGCCGTCTGGGCAGAGGAAACCGGTTTCATCGGCGCCATACTGCTGCTTGGCGCCTACCTTTTGCTCATATCGAGAATCTTTCTCATCGCCATTGCAGCCCGGGACCGGACCGGCGCAGTCCTCGCCGGCGCCGTCGGAGCACGGCACCAGCGGCAGCGGCTGGCGGGGGTTGTAGTGGCCGGTGACGGTGAGCAGGTCGCGGAAGTTGAGGGACACCGCCCGGACCCGGATCAGCACCTGACCGGGCCCGGCGACCGGCGCCGGTCGATCCGCCGGCCGGAGGTTGTCGAGGCCGAAGCCGCCCTGGATCTCGTACGCCTTCATCGTCGCCTCCTTCGGGTCCTGAGACCCGCCAGGAGGGATGATAGGCGATCAGCCGCCGGCAAGAGCCAGCAGCCGACGCTTCTCGGGGTCGTCCGGGTACCAGTCGTGCATCGAAGAGGCCTCCTCGGCGGTGAAGCGGAAGCCCGACTCGACGAGCACCTCGGCCACCTCGGCGTCCCCGAGGGCGACGACCATGGTGAAGGCGGTCATGCCCATCGGGTTGCGGGCGGCGACGTCGGCCCCGGCGGCGATCAGCCGTCGGAAGACCTCGCCGTCGCAGGCGCCGGCCGCGCGGATCAGCACCGGGTTGCCCTGGGAGTCCAGGGCGTTGGGGTCGGCACCGGCGGCGAGCAACGCCTCGACGATGGCCACCGCCGCAGCCGAGGTCGGCCGCTCGCCGTACCTGCAGGACGTGGTCACCGCCGTGTGCAGCGGCGCGAACCCACTGGTTCCCTGGGCGTTGGCCGACATGCCGGCGTCGAGCAGGGCGGCCACCGCCTCGGCGTCCACCGCGTGCAGCGAGCGGTTGAGGTCGTCCTCGGTCAGCCCCAGACCGCGCTCGCGCAGCAGGCGACGCGCGGCCTCGGGGTCGCCGCCGGCCCGTCGCGCCACTGCCGGGACGGCTTCCGCCACAGGCCTGGAGACCACCGCCAGGCTGCTCTCGATCTGCTCCCTGGACCACTGGGCGGCGCTCGAGATCAGCGGCTCGGGATCGGACTCGAGTTGGCCGAGGACCGGCAGGGCCGCCTCGGCGCCGCGGCCGAGCGGGCCGAGAGCGCGGACCGCCGACACCCGCACCCCCTCCGGGTAGCCGCCGGCGGCGAAGCCCGCCAGCTCGGCGGCGGCCGCCGTGGGGTCGTTGGCGAGCCGGATGTAGCTGTCCACCGCGGCCCGGCGCAGGCCTTCGTCGCCCGCGCCCCGGACGACGGCAAGCAGCGCCGGCGCCGCGATCTCCGCCACCTGCCCCTTGACCTGGGGGTCGAAGGGCTCGGCGGCGTCGCCGATGTCGCCGAGAGCCTCGATCGCCGCCTCGGCGAGGTCGCGGTCGACGCCGGCGACCAGGCGCGCGATCCTGGTCGCGCCCGGGTGACCTTCGCCGGCCGAGGCGCGATAGGCCCGGACCGCCGCGAGGCGGACCGTCCGATCGCCGTCGTCGAGCAGGTGCACCGTCCGGGCGGGCCACTCCGCGGCGCCTCCCGGGCGCCTCGCCAGCCGCTCCAGCGCCTCGGCGACCGTGGCCCTGAGCTTCGGGTCGGGATCCCGGGACAGCCCGACGACGGTGTCCGGCCAGGCCGGAGGGACGGCGGAGGTCCGGCCGAGGGCGTCGACCAGGGCGACCCTCGGCATGGCGGGGTCGACCAGGAGGCCGGCCAGCCCCGCCGACACCTCAGGGTCGTCCGTCGCGGCGAGGCGCCGCAGCACCGAGGCCCCGGTGAAGCGGTCGCCGGGCCGGTCGAAGGCCTCTCGCGCGCTCGGCGGCGTGCGCCGCAGCGAGGCGGTGAGAGGTGCAACCAGCTCCGCCGGCGGCACGTGCCCGATCAGGTCCCGCACCGCCGTCGCCTGGTCGAACCAGTCCCCCTCCCGGGCGACCGATCGACGCACCTCGACCAACCCGCCGGGTTCGGCGCCCATCGCCTCCAGCGCCCCGGCAACCCGGAGCCGAACCG
>CAZKKP010000671.1:0-2091 GCA_964553295.1 uncultured Thermoanaerobaculia bacterium
GCAGGCCGTGCACGGCGCGTGACAGCCTCACGCGCGCCGTCGGCCTCGGGTCAGAGGTCCAGCTCCGGGTCCAGCACGATCCGCACCCCGCCCTTCTCTGATCCCTCTGCCCTGCGCCCTGAGCCCTTCTTCGTCCGCCGCCGCTCGAGCTTGGCGCCCGGATGGGTCACCGAGTGCACCGCCTTGAGCTTCTCGAGACTGACCCGGGTGTACACCTGGGTCGTCTCCACCGAGGCGTGGCCGAGCATCTGCTGGATGAAGCGGAGGTCCGCGCCGCCTTCGAGCATCAAGGTCGCGGCGGTGTGGCGGAACAGGTGGCAGCCGCCGGGCTTCCCTACTCCGGACCCGGCCAGTGCCTTGGCGACGACCTCGGTGAGGTAGTGGTCGTTGATCCGTACTCCGCGCACCGAGAGGAAGAGGGCCCGCTCGTCGTCGTGGACGAGGAGCTGGGGCCGCGATCGGTCGAGGTAGGCCCGGATCCACGCCGCCGCCCGGTCGCCGATCGGCACGAAGCGGTCCTTGTCGCCCTTGCCGTGCCGGATCGAGAGCACCCCTCGGTTGAGCTCGACGTGCTCGAGGTTGAGCCGGATCAGCTCCGCCCGACGGATCCCCGTCGCGTAGAGCGTCTCGAGGATGGCGCGGTCCCTCAGGCCGAGCACGGTCGAGGTGTCGGGCACGGCGAGCACCCGCTCCGCCTCCTCGGCGGTGAGCACCGCCCGCGGCAGCCGCAGGCCCGACCGGGGCATCTCGAGCTCGGCTGAGGGGTCGTAGGCCAGCAGCCGCTCCCGCACCAGCCAGCGGCAGTACTTGGCCACGGTGTGCAGCTTCTTGCCCTGGGTGTTGGGCGTCAGCGGCTCGCCGTCGGCCTTCGGCCGCTGCGAGAGGAAGCGCTGGAAGAGGTCGAGGACGACACGGTTGAGGTGCTCGGGGCGGGTCACCTCGCGCTCGGCGCACCAGTCGCAAAACTCCTTGAGGTCGGCCCGCCGGGTCCAGAGGCCGTCGACGGCGAAGCCGCGAGCCCGCAGCCAGGCCAGGTGCCGGCCGACGTGGGCGGCCAGACCGTGCGGGTCCGTGTGCTCGAGCGGCTCCGCCGGGCTGCGACCCTTGCGGCGCGGCATCACTCACGCCTTCCGGCGAGAGTGGTTGTGGGTTCGGGGTTGTGGGTTGTTGGTGGGGACCAGGCCGGGGCGGCTGCGGCTACGACGACGCGCTGTTGTGGTCGGGGCTGATGTGCGTTTCTCCGCTTGAATGACTCAGTTTCTGAGCTTTCTTCTTTAGCTGCTGCGTTTGGCTCAGGGGTCAAACGGGGGTCAAACGGGGGGCAATGGGGGGTCAATGAGGGGTCAAGGTCCTTGCTTCGAGGAGTCAAAGACGACTCCGAGGGGGTCAATGTGGAGGTCGTACCGTCGGCTCGTTCCAGGTTCTCGACCGGGATCAGCCCCATCACGAAGGGATCGCCGGCGGCGCCCTCGCCCTTCCACAGCAGCTCGTAGACGAAGCTCTGACCTCGGTGGCCCCGGTGGACGAGCAGGTACTCGTGGTCGACCAGGCGGTCGAGATGCTTGCGCACCTGCGGGTAGGTCCACGAGGTCGCGTCGAGGGCCTCGCGCCGACCGAAGCGCACCTGCGACTGCTGCACATGGTCGCGCTCGACGCGGGCCAGGACCATGGCGTGCAGCCTCTGGAGGAAGCTCCTGGTCTGCGGCGGCAGCTCGTCGAGCGTCCGCCCCAGCGCCTCGGACGCGAGACGGTTGGCGACGGCAATGTCGGCGAGCGTCGCCTCGACGTAGTCGACGCGACGCCCGGCGACGACGCCCGTCCGCACCTCCCGCTGGTGCTGGTGCAGCAGCGCCACCGCGTCGATGAGCCCGAGGTACTTCTCGTGGTCGCGGCGGGTCCTCGTCGTGTCGTCGAGGAAGGTCAAGCGCCGGGCGTAGGGGTTGACGACGAAGAGGGGCTTCAGGAGCCGCTGGGCGTTCTGGTGGAGCTTCAGGAGGTCCTGCCGGGCGAGCTTTCTGCCCAGCCCCTCGAGCGTGCGCGCCTCCCGCTGCAGCTGGTGGATCGCCCGCGTCTGCTCCCGGCTCTCGTCGA
>CAZKKP010000672.1:0-210 GCA_964553295.1 uncultured Thermoanaerobaculia bacterium
CTCCCTGCTGTTGCGCCGACCACCGGGCCGCGAGGCCTACCCGGGCGACGTCTTCTACCTCCATTCGCGGCTGCTCGAGCGTGCCGCCAAGCTCAACGACAGCCAGGGCGGCGGCAGTCTGACCGCGCTGCCGGTGATCGAGACGCAGATGGGCGACGTCTCGGCCTACATTCCGACCAACGTCATCTCGATCACCGACGGCCAGATCTA
>CAZKKP010000672.1:220-2085 GCA_964553295.1 uncultured Thermoanaerobaculia bacterium
CGGCCTGTCGGTGAGCCGGGTCGGCGGCAACGCCCAGATCAAGGCGATGAAGTCGATTGCCGGTTCGCTGCGCCTCGACCTCGCCCAGTACCGCGAGCTCGCCGCCTTCGCCCAGTTCGGCTCCGATCTCGACAAGGCCACGCAGCGTCAGCTTGCCCGCGGCGAACGGCTGATGGAGATCCTCAAGCAGGGGCAGTACGCCCCGCTCACGGTCGGCCTGCAGATCGTGTCGATCTTCGCCGGCACCAAGGGTCACTTCGACACCCTCAAGGTGTCGGCGGTCGGCGCCTTCGAGCCCTACCTCCACCGGCACGTCCAGGAGGAGGGCGCCGAGACGCTCGAGCGCATCACGAGCACCGGCAAGCTGGAGGCCGAGACCGAGGAGCAGCTGCACGCCCTGTGCCGGACCGCCGCCGAGCGGTTCGTCAAGGAGCATCCGGAGGCGGCACGTGCCTAGCACCCGTGATCTTCGCCGGCGGATCCGCTCGGTCAAGGGCACCCAGCAGATCACCAAGGCGATGAAGATGGTCGCGGCGGCCAAGCTGCGCCGCGCCCAGGCGGCGATCACCAGGGCCCGGCCCTATGCCGACACCCTGGCCGAGGTGCTCGCCCACCTCGCGGCGCGGACCGAGCACAGCCACGCCCTCCTCGAGCGCCGTGACGGCCACCGGGCCTGGCTGCTGGTCATCACCTCCGACAAGGGGCTGTGCGGCTCGTTCAACGCCAACCTGCTGCGCCACGGGGAGCGGGAGCTCCGGACCGAGCGCTGGTCCGAGGTCGAGCTCCTGACCATCGGCCGCAAGGCCTCCGACTACTTCCGTCGCCGGCCCTGGCGGGTCGTCCACGACGAGCGCGAGACGATGTCCAAGCTCGGCGCCCAGGACGGTCCGCGGCTCGCTGCCATGGCGATCCAGGCCTTCACCTCCGGCCAGGCCGATGAGGTGTGGATGGTCTACAACCGCTTCGTCAGCCTGATCCGTCACGAGATCACCCTCGAGCAGCTGCTGCCCATCGTGCCGCCGAGCGAAACGGCGCCCAACTCGTCCGAGGCCGCCGTCGACTACCTCTACGAACCCGACGCCGCCGGGCTCCTCGCCGAGCTGCTCCCGGCGCACGTCGAGGCCCAGCTGCAGCGGGCGCTGTACGACTCGGCGGCCGCCGAGCAGGCGGCGCGCATGACGTCGATGGGAGCGGCGACCAAGAACGCCGGCGAGATGATCGACAACCTCACCCTGCTGTACAACCGTACCCGGCAGGCCGTGATCACCAGGGAACTCATCGAGATCGTCTCCGGCGCGCAGGCGCTCGGAGAATAGGGGGACAGGGACACATGAGCGAGCAGGTCGACGGACGCGTCGTGCAGGTCATCGGTCCGGTGGTGGACGTGGAGTTCCCGGATCAGCACCTCCCCGCCATCCTCAACGCCGTTCGGATCGTCGACGACGGCCGCCTCGGCGAGGTGCCGGTCGACGTCATCGCCGAGGTTGCCCAGCACCTCGGGGAAAGCCGTGCCCGCTGCATCGCCATGCAGCCGACCGAGGGCATGGTCCGGGGCATGACCGCCGCCGATCTCGGCCAGCCGATCTCGGTGCCGGTCGGCCGCCACACCCTGGGCCGGGTGCTCAGCGTCATTGGTGAGCCGGTCGACGGCAAGGGGCCGGTCGCGGCCGAGAAGCGGATGCCCATCCACCGTCTCGCGCCGCCGTTGTCCGAGCAGTCGACCGAGGTCGAGATGTTCGAGACCGGGATCAAGGTCGTCGACCTGCTCGAGCCCTACTCCAAGGGCGGCAAGACCGGTCTGTTCGGCGGCGCCGGCGTCGGCAAGACCGTGCTCATCATGGAGCTGATCAACAACGTTGCCCTGC
>CAZKKP010000673.1:0-2085 GCA_964553295.1 uncultured Thermoanaerobaculia bacterium
CCAGAGCTTCTCTCTGGCCGGCGAGAACGTCTTCACGGGTTTCGCGACGGGAGGGCTCGCTTTGTTCCGCTCCCAGGGCGTCAGTGCCACCGGGCGCAAGGACCTCGCCGCGGGCAGCGCCATCCAGTACGAGGCCGGAGTGTGGCAGGGGCGAAACAGCAAGGGGGCCTCCAACCTGGCGGACGACCACCTGCTCGCGGTGCGGCTCGGCTACTACCCCCTCGGCTGGCTCAACTGGCAGTCTCAGGGCGACCCCGACCACACCGGATCCCTGAGGGTCGGCCTGCTGGCCTCCGCCTACCGGGACGAGTCCCTCCGGAACCGCGATGCCTCGGGCGCCGTCGTTCCCCGCTACCGGGCTCGGGACACCGGCTACAACCTCTCGCTGCTGCTGCGCTACCGGGGCTTCTCGTCGGACCTGGAGTGGGGGACCGAGAGCTACGACCTCGATCGCGACATCCCGGAGCCGACGAGGTTCGACCGGCGGGCCTGGCGGGCCTCCTTCGGCTACTTCGTGGTGCCGTCGAAGCTCGAGGTGGTCGCCCGGTACGCCGTCCTGCGCCGCCTCGAGGACCCGACCGCGGAGGCGGTGGAGAGCTCGGGCCTGGGCTTCGTCAAGGTCTGGAACGGCGAGCGCTTCGTCGACGCCATCGAGGACGGTCTTCACGAGATCACCGCCGGCGTGAACTTCTACCTCGGCGCCGCCAAGCACCAGCACAAGGTCTTCCTCGACGTCTCCCGCCTCGGCCGGTCCTTCGTCGAGCACCAGGGCTACACACCCGCGGATCAGGAGGACACCCGCGTGCGGACGATGCTGCAGCTGAAGTTCTGAGCGGCGGCCGCCCGGGTGGGCGGCCGCCCTCAAGGTCCTCGGGCGGTGATCAGATGAGCGAGATCTCGACCCGGGTGCCGATGCCGCCACCCTGCGAGAAGTTGCAGTTGTACTCGTCGAGGAAGCCGCCGGCCACCGACTCGAGGTCGGAGTCCGAGAGCTCCTCGCCCTCGCCCGGGATGTGCGGCAGCACGACGTACATGGTGTCGGCGGTGTCCTGCACCACCTTGACGCCGAGGCTGTCGGGCAGCTTGTTGTTGAGCTGCCGCTCGATGACGTCCTTGGGATCCTTGAGCAGGGCGTCCCGGTACTTCTCGTTCTTCGCGGCGAAGCCCGCCAGCAGGTCGTTCAGCTCACCACGGCTCAGGTTGGCCATCTTTCTCTCTCCCTTCGTCAGGTCCGGTTCGTGATGGACGCGGCCCGTCACGATGATCGGGCTCGTGCAGGTCCTGAGACTCGGCCTCTGTAGAGCACAGCCCATGCCATCTCTCGAGCGCCGGAAACCGAGCCGTCAGCCGTGGTGACGCTCGTCACCGTTCGGTGCCCGCGTCGTGCCGTACATCCTCCGCCGTAAGTGCTAAAAACTCACTTCTTTTCATATATTTAACTGGAATATATGGGGAGTCGACCTGGCCCCTCCCCGATTGCGACAGCGATCGGGCCACCCGCGCCGTCACCGGACTCCGGGCCGTCGGCCATGGAGCCAGCGCTCCAACCAGGGGAGGTCAGGCTCCATGGGCGCCCGGCCGGCGCCAATCGGCTGCGAGGAGCGTTCCGGGGTCGTCCTGGCCCGCGGCCAGCCACAGCTCGACCCAGGCCCGGACGATCTCGAGCCGGGCCAGCTCCCGTCGCGTGTGCTGCTGCCGCAGCGCGGCCTCGGCGTCGAGCAGGTCGTTGGCGGTGACACGGCCGACCGCGAAGCGTTCGCGCTCCACGCGCCGGGTCTCGGTCGCGTGCTCGACACCGCTGAGGCTCACCGCGAGGGCCTCGCGGGCGGTTACCAGGCGGGTCAGGCTCTGCCGCACCTCGAGAGCGACCCGGCGGCGCGCCTCGACCAGCTCGGATCTCAGGGCGTCCCGTTCGGCGGCCAGGGCGGCGGCGCGCGGCGCCCGGGTGGCGGCGGCGACCGGCGTCCAGGAGACCACGAGGGCGCCTTCCGTCCAGGAGTCGACCTGGTAGGGCGAGCCGTCGTTGTGGGTCCAGGCGACGCGGGCGTCGAGCCGGGGCAGGGCCTCCGCCCGGACCGCAGCCCG
>CAZKKP010000674.1:0-2080 GCA_964553295.1 uncultured Thermoanaerobaculia bacterium
CGCCGCCGCCCTGGCCGAGCTCGGCCGCCGCGACCCGCCGGCGACCGCGGCGCCGACCGCCGTGCCGCGATCCCGCCTCCCCGACGCCCGAATCGCCGACGCCCTCGGCGCGGCCCTCGCCGAGCTCGGCGTCGGCGACGACGACCAGCTGATCCCCGTCCTCGCCGCCCATCTCAGTGACCTCGGCTTCGAGCCGGAGTGAGCCTCACCAACCGCCCACCACGGGCTGATCACCCTGAGCGCGGTGACCCGACGAGGGCGCCGAGGCGCCTGCCTGCCTACCTTTCGAGACCGGGTCGTGGCACTCCTGCAGTGCGTCGAGGGAGGGAAGCTCCAGCAGGTGGGATGCAGCGTCGACCGACTGCTATCGCACCTTCGTACCTTGGGGTGAGGAACACCGAGGGTTGTCGTGTTCGTCCCCGTGGATGGCGCGATCATGCCTGGCGACGACGGCGCGGCGGACCGGAAATCCTGAGGCGCCCCCCCCAAGCGGGCGCCGGACCAGGAGGTCACCATGAAACCGTCGAGCCTGCGACGTTTCACGCCGACGCTGCTCTCGCCGGCGGCCGTCGTCGCCGCCTGTGCCGCCGTCGCCCTGCTGCTCCCGCCGCCCGCCGCCGCAGGCGTGCCGCCCGAGGGTCTCATCGCCCACTGGCCGATCGACGGCGGGTACGGGGACGCGAGCGGCAACGGCTACCACGCCGAGAACCACGGCGCCACCCTGGTCGCCGATCGCTTCGGCCATGCCACCAGTGCGGTAGCGGTCGCCAACTACGCCTACCTGTCGGTGCCCGACGCGCCGGGCCTGTCGCCAACCGCCGGCTTCACCGTCGCCCTGTGGTTTCGCCTGGACGCCATCCAGTCGGCCTTCTCCTGCCTCGTCGGCAAGGACCACACCACGGCCTTCGCGGTCGGGCTGGATTCGGGCGGCAGCGACCAGTGCCCGGACCCGGGCGCGAGCCGCCGAGCCGTGGTCCACATGGGCCACAGGGCCGTGCAGTTCCCCGGGACGAGCTTCGACTGCGGTACCGGGGAGTGGCGCCACCTCGCAGTGACCTACGACGGCACGACACGCCTGGTGACGCTCTACCTCGACGGCGCCGTCGCCGGCAGCACCGACCACAGCGGCGACCTCGCGCCCTCCACGTCGCCCCTTGGCATCGGCCGGGACGGCCGCTGGAACGACTTCTTCGTCGGGCGGCTGGACGACGTGGTCCTGTACGACAGGGCCCTGAGCGCCGCCGAGATCGGAATCCTCTACCAGGGGGGCGCCGGCTCGCCATCGGTCGAGAACCCAGGCGGCAACTCCTGGGTGGTCCCGGCTTCGGCGCGGGCCGATGGCCTCGGCGGCACCGTCTGGGTGACCGATCTCGTGCTCCACAATCCCGGCGACGGTCCCGCCACCGCCAACCTGTTCTTCCTCGCCAGCCGGACCGACAACCGGGACGCCGCGCCCCACCGGGTGGCCGTGCCTGCCGGCGCCTCGGTGCGCCTGGCCGACGTCGTCGCCTCGTTGTTCGGCCGCCCGGGTGCGACCGGCGCCATCCTGGTCGGCGCCGACCGTACGCTGATCGTGTCGTCGCGCACCTTCAACGTGAGCGCCTCCGGCACCTACGGCCAGTCGATCCCGGGCGTCCCGACGACCGCCGCGTGGGACGACATCGGTCACCGGCCCCGCCTCGTGCAGCTCGCCCACTCGCCGGCCGGCGACCGCGGCTTCCGCAGCAACCTCGGCGCGGTCAACCTCGGCCCCTCGCCGATCGCCCTCGAGGTCGGGCTGTTCTCCGGCGCCGGCCAGCAGCTCGGGACCGCCACCCTGACACTCCGTCCATACGGCCACGCCCAGCTGTCCAACGCTTTCGGGCCGGTCGCCGCCGGCGCCCTCGACGACGCCTTCGCCGAGGTGGTCGGCGCTACCGCGGGCGCGCGCTACCTGGTGTACGCCTCGGTGGTGGACAACCGTTCGGGCGACCCGGTCTTCATCCCGGGGCGCTGACCCGGCGGCCGCCGGTTCCGGCCTTCGGACACGGTGCTGGACCTCGCATCCGAGCCGCTGAACCCGCTCCGGAGCGAGTTCTAT
>CAZKKP010000675.1:0-2078 GCA_964553295.1 uncultured Thermoanaerobaculia bacterium
CCCTGCAGCGTGCCCTGCTGGCCTGCCTGGACCCCTGCTTCGCTGCTGCCGACACCGCCCGCCGGGTGAACCTGGTCGCTGCGACCGCGGCGGAGGGCGCGACGGTGACCGTCACCAGTGCTGATCCGGTGCCCATGGCGGGCCACGGCTCGATCGAGCGACGCCACCTCGAGGAGATCGTGATCGCCTGCCCGGGGTCCCTCGCGCAGACGCCCCACGACGGTGACCGGCATCGGTTCATACTGACACTGTGCTCGGCCGCGCCCACGGCGTCCGGCCGGAATGTGGAGGGAGATCATGCGCCCTGACAGGGTCCTGCTGGTTGACGACGAGGAGAGCTTCCTCGAGGTCCTCGCGGAGCGGCTCGAGCGCCGCGGTCTCAGCGTCGAGGCCGTGGCCAGCGGCGCCATGGCGGTGGAGCTGGCGCAGCGCGAGCGCTTCGACGCCGTTGTGCTCGACCTCGCGATGCCCGGAATGGACGGGCTGGAGACCCTGCGTCGGCTGCTCGAGGTGCAGCCGACCCTGCAGGTCATGATCCTGTCGGGTCAGGCCACCGTCAGGACGGCGGTCGCGGCCACCCAGCTCGGCGCCGTCGACATCTTCGAGAAGCCCACCGACGTGGACACCCTGGTCGACCGGATCCGAGCCGCCAGAGCGCAGCGCATCGCCGCCGACGAGGAGGCCGCCCAGCACCAGATCGAGGAGATCATGCGCACCCGCGGCTGGTGATCAGGCGTCCCCTCGGCTGCCGGGCAGCATCTTCGCCAGCGGGCACGGATGCTCCTCGGAGCCGCGGTGGGCTGCAGGGAGAATGGCCTCCAGCGCCATGGACTCGTTCGGGAAGACGCTGCTCTGGCCGAGGGCGTGGTCGATTCTGGACCGGCCCAAGACCTCGAGAACCGGGTCAGGGAGGTTGGCCAGCACCACCTGGATTCCCTGCTCGGAGGCGGCCCGGACGAAACTCAGCAGATGCTCGGCCTCGCGGGTATCGAGGCGGCTGAGGGCGCCGCACGCCAGCACCAGGTGACGGACCGAGGGACGGCGCGAGCGCCAGTGCTCGAGCTCGGTGGTCATCGCCGAGGGGTCGGCGAAGGGCAGCGGACCCTCGATCCGGAGTACGCCGACATGCCGGCACAGGGTCAGGCCGTGGGCGTCGGCGTCGCGCAGAGTCCCCTCCGGGTGCATTCCGAGCTCGACCAGGTGCGGGGCGAGGGGCGCCAGTGGGCATCCCGGCTCGTCGAGATCACGGTGGGCGACCGCCCACACCGCTGCCACCGCCGCGGCCTGGGTGGGGAAGAGGGCGTCCCGGCCGATGACCTCGAGGGCGCCGGCGCCCTCGAGCACCTCGATCGCCTCCTCGCCGAGGCCAGTGAAGGCGACCGCCAGGCCCTGGTCGCGGAGCTCGCGGGTGAGGCCGGCCAGGGCCACCGCCGCCTCGGGCTCGATCGAGGTGACGGCGTGGGCGACCACCAGCACGGTGCGCAGCCCGGGGCGGTCGGCCACCCGCTCGCGCACCCACTCCGCGACATAGCGCACGTTGCCCCGGTCGAGCCGGCTGTCCACCCTGAGGGCGGTGATCACGGAGCACAGGGACAGGCGGTAGCGGGCCGCGTCGCGCAGCGATCCATCCGGGTGTAGCGACAGCTCGAAGAGCCGCGGCACGACGCCCCGGTACGGACAGCCGTCCTCCGGGATCGCGTCGCGGTGCGCCGGACCGTAGGTCGCGGCGATCGCCCGCATCTCGTTGAGGTAGATGTGCTCGATGCCGATCCGCTCGTACAGCCGGGAGCGCCTGAGGACGTCGAGCACCGCGTCCGACAGCCCGGCGAAGGACACCTCGACGCCGGAGGAGCGCAAGCCGTCGACCAGGTGCCGCAGGGCTTCCTCGCCGGAGGCGTCGACCTCGGTGATGCCGCTGCCGGCCACCACCAGGTGGCGCAGCTCGGGCTGCTCGGCCACTCGGGCCAGGATCTCGTCCTCGAGGTAGCTGGTGCTGGCAAACGGCTTGAGATGCAGGTAGCCGAGCCGCTTGACCTTGAGTTCGGGCCTGTTGGGTTTTTCGAGCTGCACGGAGATGT
>CAZKKP010000676.1:0-2076 GCA_964553295.1 uncultured Thermoanaerobaculia bacterium
CGAGCCGACCACCGGCCTCCACTTCGACGACGTCCGAAAGCTCCTCGGAGTGCTGCACACCCTGGTCGGACGCGGCAACACCGTGGTCGTCATCGAGCACAACCTGGAGGTCGTCAAGACCGCGGACGTGGTGCTCGACCTCGGTCCGGAGGGGGGCGAGGGAGGTGGCTGGCTGGTCGCCTCGGGCCCGCCGGAGCTGATCGCCGACTGCCCGGACTCGCACACCGGCCGGTACCTCCGTCCGCTCCTCGGCCTGGCGTCGTCCTGAGTCCGGCTCCTGGCGGAGACGCGGCAGTGGTCGATCAGGCGAGGATCGAGTAGCCGCCGTCGACGACCAGGATCTGACCGTGGATCATCGACGCGAAGTCGGTGCACAGGTAGACCACGGTGTTGGCGACATCCTGGGGACCGAGCAGACGGCCCGCAGGGGTCCGTCGCCGAGCGCCCTCGAGCAGCTCCTCTCGGTTCGGGAAGTGGAGCAGGGCGTCGGTCTCGACGGTGCCGGCGGAGACCGCGTTGACCCGGATGCCCTGGGGAGCGAACTCGGCGGCGAGATGACGGACCATCGACTCGAGGGCAGCCTTGGATGCGCCCACGGCGGTGTAGTTGGGGATCGCCCGGATCGCCCCGAGCGAGGACACCGCGACCAGGCACTTTTCGTCCTTCGACTGCATTCTGCTGAGGTTCTGGATGATCGGCAGCAGCGCCGCCGCGTTGATGTGCATTGCCCAGTCGAAGTGGTGCAGAGTGAGCTCCGCAGCCGGCTTGAGAACTCCAGAGGCGGCGTTCGAGACGACGATGTCGAGACCGCCCCAGTGCTCGGCGATGGCCGCGAACATGCGATCGACATGATCCGGGCGGGCGACGTTGGCCTTGACCACGAGCGCCCGTGCACCGCGCGCCTCGATCTCCCGCGCGGTCTCTTCGGCGCGCTCGCGGTGGCGCAGGTAGTTGATCGCGACATCGACCTTGAAGTCGGCTAGGGACAGGGCGATCGCCCGGCCGATGCCGCGCGACGAGCCGGTGACCAGCGCCCTCTTGCCCCTGAGTCTCAGATCCATCATGTCCTCCGGCCGGTCACGCTACACTGCGTGACAGGCCAAGACAAGCCACACCGCGGCGTGACCGTTCCGGCTTGACACATTGGCCCGCATGCGAGGAACATGGTTGTCACCACAGAGGAAGAATGGGCAAGGAGGTTCGGATGAACAAGACCGAGATGGCCATGAAGCTCGCCAAGAAGGCGGGGCTCAGCCAGGGCAAGGCGGCCGAGGTGCTCGAGATCGTCTTCTCCGCCCAACCCGGCAGGGGGCTCATCGCAACCGCTCTCGACGCCGACGAGAAGGTGACGATTCCCGGGTTCGGCACCTTCACCTCCAAGCGCCGCGGCAAGCGTCAGGGGCGCAACCCGGCGACCGGCGCGTCGATCACGATTCCGGCCAAGAAGTACGTGCACTTCAAGCCGGGCAAGACCCTTCGCGAGCGCGTCGAGAAGTAGCGTCCCCCTCGGCCGCCACCCCGCGGCAGCTGGATCCAGGGTCAGCCGACCACGGATCTCGGGATCGTTGTCACACACCCCCTTCAGGCCGGGCATCGCCCGGCCTGAAGCTCGCCACCGCCGTCACCAGCTCGCACCTACCGGTCGAGGAAGTTGTAACGCATGGTCACGGTGACGTTGGTCGTGATCTTGACGCCGTTCTTGGTTCCCGGTTTGAACCGGTACTTGCGCACCGCCTCGACCACCGCCTCCGGGATGCCGAAGGAGTCGTCGTCGGTGCGCAGCACCTTGACGTCGTCGACTCCGCCGCCCGCGTTCACCGTGACCTGCATGATGACCATCCCGCGGCGGCGCGACATGGTGGCGACGCGGGACCAGCTGACCGGGTGCTCACGCAGCACGACTGGAGGAGCGTCGATCTCCGAGGGGTCGACGAACATGCCCTCGGTCACGGTGGTCACCGCCGGTCGGCTGACCGCCGGGGCGGCAGGCGCCGGAGTCGCAGTCGGCGCCTCGGCGACAACCGGGGGGCCAGCCGGGGGCGGGGTGGGTGTGGCCGCCACGGCGGCGAGCCGCTC
>CAZKKP010000677.1:0-2074 GCA_964553295.1 uncultured Thermoanaerobaculia bacterium
GACGGTGATCCAGCGTTCGCCGGCCGGCGTCGCGGTCAGGCCGCGGGCGGCCATGCGGAAGAACTCGAGGACGTCGGTGTCGCGGGGCCCGTAGATGGCCGGCGGCCGGACGACGACCCGGCGCACCTCCTCGGGCAGCGCCTCGAG
The DNA here is from genome assembly GCA_964553295.1 of uncultured Thermoanaerobaculia bacterium. Classification (GTDB taxonomy): domain Bacteria; phylum Acidobacteriota; class Thermoanaerobaculia; order Thermoanaerobaculales; family Sulfomarinibacteraceae; genus CAZKKP01. The sequence goes on from CAZKKP010000677.1 coordinate 148, forward strand.
CTCGCGCTCGGCGGCGAGCTTGGAGCGGCCGTAGGCCGAGATCGGCCGCGGCTCGGCCTCCGGCCCGAGCCCCGACGGGTCCGGCGCCGGACCGAGGGCGGCCTGAGAGGAGACGTGGACCAGGCGGGCCCCGGACGCCCCGACCGCCATCGCGCGCACGACCGCAGCGGTCCCGCCGCGGTTGCCGAGGTCGAAGTCGCCTTCTCGGGCGGCGCGCAGCACCCCGGCCAGGTGGAGGACCGTGCCGGCGCCGGCGACCAGTCGCCCGAGGGCCGCCGCATCCCCGAGGTCGCCCTCGACCCAGGACACCGGACGGTCGGCGATCCAGCGTGCTTGTGCGCGATCCCGCACCAGCACCCGCGGCGTGACGCCGGCCGCGCACAGGGTGTCGACGAGGTGCGAGCCCACGAACCCGGTGCCGCCGGTCAGCGCCACCGGCGTGGGCAGCCTGGCGAGCCACCTCGCGACGGCCTCGGGGGCGACCAACGGCGAGCCGTGGTCATGGACCGTGTCGCGCATCGAGCGCGATGCCCGCGGGGCTACTCGAGCCCGACGTACTCGGCCCACGAGCTCGAGGTCTCCCACACCCGGACTCGCTCCAGCTCGAGGCCGGCGGGAATCTTGTAGCGGGCGCCCGAGGGCGAGCTCACCCAGCCGTCCTCGGCGATGCGGGCGGCGATCTGGTCGAAGAGCCACCGCGCCAGCACCTCGGTGGTCGGGTCCTGGTCGTCGAACAGCAGCACCCGGTCGCCGATCGCCTGGAGCTTCTCGAGCTCGGGGTCGGCGGAGTTGAGGGCCATGGCGTGGTCGAGGCGTTCGACCAGGTCGACCGTCACCATCTTGAGCGCCTTGTAGTCGCACACCATGTCGTTGTCGTCGAGTTCGCGGCCGCGGGCGACGACCTCGATGCGCAGGCTGTGACCGTGCGGGAAACGGCACTTCTCCGGGTGCTTGGCCAGCCGGTGCCCGTACTCGACCTCGAAGGTCTTGGCGATCCTGAAGAAACCCATCGAGCTACACTCCCCTGCCGCCCCCGAAGAGGTCCAGGTGCAGGCGCGGAGTGTAGCGAAAGCCGTGCTCGAGGCACAAGGCGGCGACCAGAGGGGCGCGCTCGGCGACCTCCCGGGCGTCCCTGCCCTCGGGCATCAGCAGCACCCGCGAGGGCCGGCGGTGGTCGAGACGGGCGAGCAGCTCGAGGATCTCGGCGAGGTCGTCGGCGTCGCTGACGACCAGCTTGAGCTGGTGCTCCTCGAAGCGCTCCAGGAGCCGACAGAGCGGCCCGAGGTCCGAGCGGCGGTGTCGGTGGCGCTCGCCCCAGGCGCCGGAGGGGTCGGAGTTGCCGGTCTTCGGCGACACCGAGAGCAGGTCGGCCTCGAAGTCGGGGTCGAGCGTGCCCGCGGTCTCCACCGTGACGTGCAGCCCGGCCCGGCGCAGCCCCCGGGTCAGGCTGCCGATCTCGCGCTGCAGCAGCGGCTCGCCGCCGGTGACGACGACATGGCCGACGCCCGAAGCTCGCGCACCGTCGACCAGGTCCGCCACCGACCGGTGCTCGCCCTCGGGCAGCCACGAGGTGTAGGGCGTGTCGCACCAGCGGCAGCGCAGGTTGCAGCCCGTGCTGCGGATGAAGTGGGACGGCATCCCGACCAGCATCCCCTCGCCCTGCAGGCTGGTGAAGGTCTCGGCGATCCGCACCGGGGCAGGGTAGCCCGACGCCGACGGCGGAGCAACGCACCCGACCCGCGCTGCCGATCACGAGCCTGGAGCCCTGTTCCCTGATCCGGCGTCGGCAAACAGGAAGACCGTAACCCGGCACGACGAGGGGCTTGACCCGAATAGACCGATCTAGCCGGCTCGTCGCCGGTCGCCGGTCGCCGGTCGCCGGGTGGGGGTTCAGTGACAGTTGGCAGTGACAGTGGGCAGTGACAGG
>CAZKKP010000678.1:0-2073 GCA_964553295.1 uncultured Thermoanaerobaculia bacterium
CCTGCCGATCGCGAGCCCTCGCTTCGCGCTGCTCGTGGCGCCCCTCGCCCTGCTCGTCCTGGCGCCGGCCTGGCGCCGCCTCATCGACGCGGCCGCCCGCAGGGCGCGATGGGCGCCCGCGGTGCTGCTCACCGCAGTGGCCGTCGCCCAGCTCGGGCTCGCCGGCCGCGCTCTCGTCGGTCCCCTCGCCCTCGACCGTCTCGAGCGCGAGGTCGCGTCGTATCTCGCGGACCTGTCGCCGACGACGCTCCACACCTTCTCCTTCACCCCGGCGCTGGAGGCCCTCAACACCGGCCACCGCCTGGTGGAGCTGTGGTCCGTCGATCCCGAGCCGCCGCGACCCGGCGACCTCGTGCTGTTCGCGCCGGATCGGCTTCGGGGTCAGTGGGCCGACCATCGCCTCTTCGCCAGCTGGAAGAGGATCGAAAGCGGCGTCCTGCTCGAGTCGATCCGCAGGTTCGACGGCGGGTGGACGCTGTGGCGGGTCGTGGGCGAGCGGCCCGAGCATGGCCTCGAGAGGGTGTCGCCGTGATCCGGGAACGCCTCCGCGCCGCGAACCTCCGCTGGCTGCCGCGTCGTCTGCTGCTTCCCCCCGAGTGGCTGGTCCTCGGGGTCAACAACGTCTGCAACCTGCACTGCCTGATGTGCGACGTCGGCCTCGGGCGGAGCGAGACCGTGTTCGCCCGCAATCTCACTGGCGCCGAGCCCCGGGACATGCCGCTGGAGCTGGCGACCCTCATCTTCGACCAGGCGGCGCGGTACTTCCCGAAGGTGCGCATCGGCTTCGCCTTCACCGAGCCGCTGATCTGGCCGCATCTGGAGGCGGCGGTGGCGGCGGCGAGGGATCGCGGGCTGTACTCCGCAGTCACGACCAATGGCCTCAACCTCGGCGTTCGGGGGCCGGCGCTGGCCGAAGCCGGGCTGGACGAGATCTTCGTCTCCCTCGACGGTCCCGACGAGGTCCACGACCATATCCGAGGCCGCCGGGGGTCCTTTCGCCGGGCGGTGGAGGGGCTGGAGCGACTCGCCGTCCATCCGGCGCGGCCGCGGATGTCGGTCCACTGCGTGCTGACCCCGTGGAACGTCGGCCACCTGGCCCGTTTCGTGGAGGCGGTCGGCCACCTGCCGCTGGACCGCGTCGGTTTCATGCACCCCAACTTCACGACCCCGGAGATGGCGGCGGCCCACAATCGGCGATGGGGGAAGCTCTATCCGGCGACCCCGTCGAACCTCGGGCCGCTGCAGCCCGGCGAGATGGACCTCGACCGGCTGCTCGACGAGCTCGGCACGCTGCGCGCTCTCGAGCCCGCCTTTTTGCTCACGTTTTCGCCGAACCTCACGGATCGGGAGGGCCTTGAACGCTTCTACCTCCGCCCCGGAGAGCCCATCGGCAGAGGTTGCTCGGACGTGCACCGCACCCTGATGATCAAGTCCGACGGCGCCGCGATCCCGGCTCATGGGCGATGCTACGAGGTGCCGGTGGGACACGTCGGCCGGCAGACCCTGCCGGAGATCTGGAACTCCGCGGCGATGGCGAGGCTGCGGCGCGACCTGGCGCGAGCGGGCGGGCTGCTGCCCGCCTGCACCCGCTGCTGCAGCGCCTTCTGACCATGGCTGCCGGGCCGCCGCTCCACGTGCTGCTGCTCACCCCCGGGTTCCCGGCTTGCGAGGGCGACACCGTCTGCGTACCGGCGCTGCAGCTCTTCGTTCGCGAGGCGATGCGCCGTGGTGACGCCCGGTTCACGGTGGTTCCGCTCCACTACCCGGCGTCCCGTCGGCCGTACCCCTGGCACGGTACGGTCGTGCGCCCCGCCGGCGGTGACAATCGCGGCGGACCGCGGCGGCCGCGGACATGGCTGCGCGCCGCCGTCGCCGCGGCGTCGGTGCATGGCCGCGACCCGGCGGACCTGGTGCACGGGGCCTGGCTGACCGACGCCGCCGCCCTCGCGCTGAAGCTCGGGCCGCTGCTCCGCCGGCCGACGGTGCTCACCGTCATGGGTCAGGACGCCGAGGGCGCCACGCCCTGGACCGGGGCCCTGCCACTGGACCGCGCGACGGTCGTCGCTCCCTGCC
>CAZKKP010000679.1:0-2062 GCA_964553295.1 uncultured Thermoanaerobaculia bacterium
GACCCGGCGCGGGTCGCGGCTGCCGGCGAGCCGGCCGCGGCGCTGGTCGGCCGCCTCGCCGGTGTCCTCCACGGCGAGCTGGAGCTGGAGGAACCCGGGCTCCTCGCTCGGGCCGAACTCGAAGCGCTGGCGCGAGCGACCGACGCCGGGCGACGGCGTCGTCCGGGGTCGGCTGCCGACGCCGTCGACCACCAGCGCGAAGGCGCCCTGGTCGATGCCGGGCGGCGGGTAGGCGGCGTGGCCGCTGGCGGTGCCGTCGAGCCACAGGTCGTCCTCGGGCAGGTAGGCGATGGCGTGGTTGAACAGCTCGAGCAGGGCCAGCTCGGAGGCGACGGGGCCGAGGTCGCCGGTCCGGACCATGACGAAGCGCGCCGGAATGTCCACCGCCGTGAGCAACGCCACCAGCAGGCCCGCCTTGTCCTTGCAGTCGCCGATGCGGTGGTCGACCACCCAGTCGGCGGAGAAGGGTCGGAAGCGGTGCTCGCCGAACTCCAGGCCGACATACCGGATGTCGTTGGTGACGTAACGGTAGATCCGGGCGATGCGCTCGAGCCGGTCGTCGACCCCCGCGGTGAGCCGGGCGGCGGTCTCCTCGACGAGGCGGGTCGTCCGGATGCGCGGCGCGACGTGGCGGCCGTACCAGTCGGCGAGGTCGCCCCAGGTCGGGTGGTTCGAGTACACGAGGTGCGGCGTGATCAGCAGGTCCGGACCGCGGGGCACGTCCCGCGGCACCTCCGGCAGGTCGTGGAAGACCCAGGCGAGACGCACCACGCCGTCGTCCGAGGCGCCGCGCACCGGCTCGCCGGCGACGTGGACGAGCTCGTAGGCCGGCAGCAGCTCGGCGGGACCGACCAGCTCGACCTCCGCCAGATGGGTCTTGAGCGGCCGTCCGAGGCGGATGATGTCGCCCTTGTAGGGCCCGGTCTCGTTCGACTCGGCGGTCTCCGAGAGGATCCAGGCGAGCTCGATGAGGTCGCCGTCCTCGAGCTTCGGGAAGCGCAGCACGCGCAGCCGGGTGTCGTAGTACAGGTTGACCTCGGGCTCGGCGAGCCGCGGCGTGTCGCCCTGGGCCGCCGCCACCTCCTCCCCCGAGGCGCGCAGGATCCGCGCCGCGACCACCCGCAGCCGCTGGCTCTCCGGAACCCACGGGATCGAGTGCCTGAGCAGCGAGTCGGCGCGCTCGGCCCGGGTCACCAGGATCGCCTCCTGGACCCGCTGCTCGACCTGCTGTCCGGGCAGGAAGCGGACCTCGGTGTGGGCCAGCACCACCACCCCCGGCTCGGCCCGGGGGGCCTCGGCGGCAAGCCGTCGCAGCTCGGCCGGATCGCGCATCCAGCCGAGATCCTCGACCGTCTCGCCGAGCCTCTCGAGCAGCCGCTGCGCCTGCCGATCCTGGGGCCTGAGCTCGAGCACCCGTCGGGCGAGCGTCGCGGCCCGGCCGTCGTCTCCCGCCGCTCGCTCGAGCCGGGCCAGCTCGTTGAGCAGCTCGACGTGGTCCGGGCAGCGGGCCCGACCCTCCTCGAGGGTCGCCCGCGCCCCGTCGTGGTCGTCGACCGCCAGCCGCAGCCGGGCCAGCCGGACCCTCGCCGCGGCCAGGTTCGGGTCGCGCTCGAGCAGGCCCTCGAGCAGCCTCCTGAGCCCCTCGCCATCGCCGCAGTCGGCCGCCCGTCGCTCCTCGAGTTCGAGGACGTCGCCGGCGGCCGAGCGGCCCGTCCGCAGCCGCTCCAGGGCGAGGTCGGCCGTCGCCCACCGATTCCAGTCGAGGGCTCGACGGGCGAGGACCTCGGCGGCCATCACCGAGCCCGGCCAGCGGGCCGACAGCCGCTCCAGCTCCGGCAGCACCACCGGGCCCCAGCGGTCAGCCTCGAGGTCGAGGGCGACGGCCCGCGCCGCCGGCTCGTCGCCGGCCGGCGCCAGCACCGCGGCCGCAAGCTCTGGGAGGTCGCGCTGATGGTACCAGCGGGCCAGCTCGAGGCGCGCCCAGAGCAGCCCGGGCTCGGCCGCCAGGGCCTCCTCGAGGAGCTCCCGCGCCGCCCCCGGCTCGGCGGTCATCCGCCACTCG
>CAZKKP010000680.1:0-2056 GCA_964553295.1 uncultured Thermoanaerobaculia bacterium
GTGGACAGGGTCGCCGGCGCAGACGCTCCGGGTGGTGCGGACGCCGAGGGAACGACGCACCGGCATCACGGCGCGCATCGCTGGATGGAGCCGGGGCGCGAAGAGAAAGGCGATGCCGACCTCGTCGACCAGGGTGGCGAGACCCTCGGGGGGAACGTCGAGGCTCACGCCGGCGGCCTCGAGCACGTCCGCCGAGCCGCAGCGCGAGGACACCGAACGGTTGCCGTGCTTGGCCACCGGCACCCCGGCCGCCGCCGCCACCAACGCCGCCGCGGTGGAGATGTTGACCGTGTCGGCGCCGTCGCCGCCGGTGCCGCAGGTGTCGACGGCGCGGTCGGGCTCGGCGATGGGCACCGGGATCGCCCGGGCCCGCATCGCCCGGGCCGCAGCGGCGACCTCGCGGCCGGTCTCGCCCTTGGTGCGCAGGGCGGCCAGCACGGCCGCCATCAGGACGTCCTCAAGCCGGCCGTCCATGATGGCGCCGAACAGCTCCTCGAGGGCCTCAGGCTCGAGCTCGCCGCGGCCCATGAGGCGGTTGAGGATCGGTTTCAGGTCGTAGGGCTGCATGCCGCCTCCCCCGCTCGCCGCCACGAGGGCCGCGGCGCGATCCCGGCGAGCTCGAGGAAGCAGGCGAGCAGCCGGCGGCCCTCGGCACACAGGTAGCTCTCGGGGTGGAACTGGACGCCGTGGTGCGGTCGCTCGCGATGGGCGAGGCCCATCACGAGGCCGTCCTCGGTCCAGGCGGTGACCTCGAGGGCGGCAGGCACCGACGCCCGCTCGACTACCAGCGAGTGGTAGCGGGTGGCTTCGAAGGGTGACGGCAGGCCGGAGAACACGCTCGCTCCCGCGTGATGGATCGCCGAGGTCTTGCCGTGCACCGGCTCGGGCGCCCTCAGCACCCGACCGCCCGCCACCGCCGCCAGGGCCTGGTGACCGAGACAGATCCCGAGCAGCGGCACCCCCGCCGCCGCCGCGATGAGCTCCATGGTCACGCCGGCGTCCTCGGGCGTCCCCGGCCCGGGAGAGATCACGATCGCGTCCGGCTTCATCCCCAGCAGCTCGCCCACCGTCGCCTGGTCATTGCGCACCACCCGGATCTCGACCTCGGCGATCTCCGCCAGCTCCTGCACCAGGTTGTACGTGAACGAGTCGTAGTTATCCACCATCAGGAGCATGATCCCTGGCCTCTCCCCTACCCGGATTCGTGGCCCGCAGCTCCGCCACGGTCCCCCCCGATTCGCGGGGCATCGCCGGAGCTGCGGGCCACGAATCCGGTCACGCGGAACCCTCCTCGTCGGCGGTCTCCGCCATCGCCACGGCCTGCACCAGAGCGGTCGCCTTGTTCGTGCACTCGGCGAGCTCCGACGACGGCACCGAGTCGTAGACGATGCCGGCGCCGGCCTGCACGTGGACGACCCCGCCGCGCTCGACCAGGGTGCGGATGGCGATGCAGAAGTCGGCGTCGCCGGCGAGGTCGACGAAGCCGACGGCGCCGCCGTAGACGCCGCGCCGGACCTCCTCGAGGCCGTCGACGATCTCCATCGCCCGCACCTTCGGGGCGCCGGACAGGGTGCCGGCGGGGAAGCAGGCGAACAGGGCGTCCCAGGCGTCCGCGCCGTCGGCGAGCCGGCCGGAGACCTCGCTCACCAGATGCATGACGTGGCTGTAACGCTCGACCTCCATCTCCCGGGTGACGCGAACGGTGCCCGGCGCCGCCACCCGGCCGACGTCGTTGCGGCCGAGGTCGACGAGCATCACGTGCTCGGCGCGCTCCTTGGGGTCGGCGAGCAGCTCGGTCTCGAGCCGGCGGTCCTCCTCGGGGTCGGCGCCGCGCCGGCGGGTGCCGGCGATCGGGCAGGTGGCGACCACGCCGCCGCGCAGGCTGACCAGCATCTCCGGGCTCGAGCCGAAGACCCGTGCCTGGCCGGTGTCGAGGAAGAACATGTAGGGCGACGGGTTGGTCAGGCGCAGCATGCGGTAGATCGCGGCGGCGGAGGCCCGCGGCATGCGCCGCCCGCGGCGCGACAGCACCACCTGGAAGATGTCGCCGGCCAGG
>CAZKKP010000681.1:0-294 GCA_964553295.1 uncultured Thermoanaerobaculia bacterium
TGGCGCTCCTCGGTCCAGCTCCTGCATCGTCGACAGGAACCCGCCGATGACCGGGATCGACTCCTGGACCGAGGAGCGCCACCTGCCGAGGCTGTCCGTGGCGGAGGCGAGGCCGGTCGCGAGGTCGGCCATCACGACCCGGTACCCGGTGGACGCCTCGGTCAGGACCTGCACGTGGGGCAGCGCCTGGGCCTTCGCCAGCGTGAGGCGGTCCTGCGCGACCTTGGCGCCCTCGACCGAGGCGGTCATCCGCCGCACGAACTCGGACTGCTGGCTCGTCAGCATGCCGAGCTT
>CAZKKP010000681.1:304-2055 GCA_964553295.1 uncultured Thermoanaerobaculia bacterium
TCCCCGGACTCGGCGGCCTCGTAGCCGAGATCGACGTTGGCTTTCGCCAGCATCCGGATCGCGAGGGCGCCGGCCCCTGCGGCGAGTGTCCCGGCGCCGATCGCCAGGGCCATCGGACCCAGCACCGCCGTCGCGATAGCCACCGGCCTCACGAGGCTGGTGAACACCGACGACAGCCTGCTGACGGTCCCGCCGACCTGGATGCCGATCGAGCCGATCGTCTCCATCTCGGAGATCAGCGTCGACTGCTGGATCTTCTTCGCGGCCACTGCCCATGCGCTCTGCACCTGGCGTCCAGCCTCGCTGGCGGCCTTGCCGGCGACCTTCGGCGCCAGGGAAATCGCCCGCTCGAACGGCCTCGTGTCAGCCGTGATGACGATCGTGCCGCTCTCGATGACCTCCGGCATCAGCGACCCCTCCGGAGCTCGACCAGCAGGTCCTTGCCGATCTCGCGCATGATGCGGCGCGCCGCCCTCACGGCGGGCTCGGCGACGTACCTTCGCCAGACCGGGATCTTCGCGCGGGCCGACCGGATCGCGCGGGCGTACGGGACGCGACAGACCAGGTGGACCGCCGCCCGGTTGCCGAGCAACTCGACACCGAGCTGGTCGCGGGAGCGCCCGGAGTCCACCGGCCATCGAGCGTGGGCCCGCTCCATGATGCGTCCGCCCTCGTCGAGGAGGATCCGGCGGGCGACGGTGGTCGCGGTGGGCCCGACCCTCTGGTCCAGCGTGGTGATGCCGCCGGTCAGCTTACCTTCCACGCTGCTCCTCCCTGCGGTTCTTCTCCCTCTCCCGCCTGCGCGCCTCCCGCTCCGCCCACTCCTCGATGATCAGTGCCTGCTCGGTGGGGGGTAGTGCCCCGAGTGCCCCGTGGGGCCATCCCCGCTCTGCCTCGATCCGCAGGTGGGCCCGGATCAGCCCCCCGAGGGGGCCGGCGAGTTTCCCCGAGCCTCCTCGTGGTCTGCCTCCGTCGGGAACGACGCGAGGACCATGTTCACCGCGGTCATCCCCGCCTCGGCGATCTCGGCGTCCTGCGCGCCGTGCTCGACGAGGTACTCGTAGACAGCCTCCCCGTACCGCAGGACCCGTTGCTCGTAGGCCGGAGCGCCCTCCTTCCGCTGCGCCTCGGGGGAGCACAGGAACAGCGCGGCGCTGATCACCAGCACCCGGACCTGCAGGTCAGACCCCGCGTCCGCCCAGGCCAGCCGGATCGCGGAGCGGCGAGCGAGCGGCGGGAGCGCCAGCTCCAGCGTCTGCCCGCCGACGGTGACCTCGGTCACTCTGCACCCCCGCCCTTGCGCTTCGAGGCCGCGTGAGCCCTCCTCGCGGCCTCGATGTGGCGCGCCTCATCCTCCTCGCGGCGCCGGATCCGCAGGTCCACCCACACGCATTTGGTGCCCACGACCTCCCCGTCGACGAGCACCGGGACCCGCTCGTACCGGAAGGCGGGATCCGCGGCGCCGACGTACCGGGCCGTCGCGCCCTCGGGGGGCGGCTGCGGCAGGCCCCGTCGGGTGGACCATGCCATCCGGGTGAGGGTGAGCAGCTGACGCGTTTCGTCGCGCTTTGGCGGCACCGCGCCGAACGGCTTGCCCTCCGAGCGCTCGGTCCGCTTGCCGTCGGGGTCGTAGGCGACGAGTCCGCCGGGTACGTCGGGCTGGTCCGGTGTGGTCTTGGTGGACACGGGGCCTCCTACGCGGCCTGCGCGTACGTGATCGTGTTGGTGTTGTTCGAGACGACGACGTTCCC
>CAZKKP010000682.1:0-2052 GCA_964553295.1 uncultured Thermoanaerobaculia bacterium
CCAAGCTGGTGCACTCCGTCGTCCGGGTCGAGTCGAACTACGACCCGCAGGCGGTCAGCCGCAAGGGCGCCATGGGCCTGATGCAGCTGATGCCCGCCACCGCCCGTCGGTTGGCGGTGGGCGACCCGTTCGACCCGCGCGAGAACGTTCGCGGCGGCGTCACCGAGCTGTCGCGGTTGCTTGCGGTGTACGACGGCAGCCTGGCGCTGGCGCTCGCCGCCTACAACGCCGGCGAGGGGGCGGTGAGCCGCTACCGCGGGGTGCCGCCCTTCGCCGAGACCCGGGGTTACGTGGCCCGGGTGATCAGCCTGTACACCGGCCGGCCCTACACGATGGATCCGCTGCGCCTCGAGCGGGCGTCGGTGCAGATGGTCCGCGACCCGGCGTCGGGTCGGGCCCTGATCACCAACCTCCGTGGCTCGACACAGGCCTCGTCCGGTGTCCGGCTGTCCCGGACCGCGGGCTCCAGCGGCGTCCTGCGCGGCGGCTTCGGCGCGGCCCGCTGAACGGCGAAGCGGGTGTGATCGCCGCCGCCATCTCGCGGCGGCGCAGTCAGGTTACAATCGGCCCTCCGGAGGACCTTGGGGCATGGCGCTGGCACTTCTCCGCCTGACAGGGGCCGCGCGCTGCGGCACGGCCGTCGGCCTGGCCTTGCTCGCCCTCGGCGGCTGCTCGGCGATCATGTCCTCGGCGACCGGGGGACTGTCGCGGAGCCTGGCCGCAGGGCTGCGCGACCAGGCCGATCCGGAGATCGTCCGCCAGGGGGCTCCCGCCTACCTGATCATGGTTGACGGCCTGATTCTCGATCATCCCCGGGATGCCGGGCTCCTGGCCGCCGGCGCCGCGCTCTACTCGACCTACGCCGGGGCTTTCGTCGACGACCCGGAGCGGCTCGCTTCCCTGACCGAGACCGGACGGAGCTATGGCCTGCGCGCCCTCTGCGTCGTCGCGCCCGGGACCTGCGGCGCGTCCGGCCAGCCCTACGAGCGCTTCGAGCAGGAGATCGGCCGGCTGCGGGTCAAGCACGTCGAGGAGCTGTTCCAGGCGGGGGCGTCCTGGGGAACCTGGATCCAGGCGCGGCGCTCGGACTGGTCGGCGATTGCCGACAAGGCCCGGGTGGAGGCGATGATGCGCCGGGTCGTCGAGCTCGACCCGGGTTACGGAGAGGGCTCGCCGCACCTCTACCTGGGGGTCCTGGCGACGCTGATTCCGGAGGCCCTGGGCGGACGACCCGAGGACGGTCGGCGGCACTTCGAGCGGGCGATCGAGCTGTCCGGCGGCCGAGATCAGATGGCCAAGGTCCTCCTGGCGCGGGAGTACGCACGAATGGTCTTCGACCGGGAGTTGCACGACCGTCTGTGCCGCGAGGTGCTCGACGCCGACCCGCGAGCACCGGGGCTTACCCTGGCCAACGTGCTCGCCCAGCGCGAGGCCCGAATCCTGCTGGACGACAGCGAAGGCTACTTCGGAGACTGACCATGAAGACTGTGAAGACTGTGATGATGGCGATGACGGCGGCGTTCGCGCTCGCCCTGTCCACCGCGGCCGAGGCCCGGGAACTCAAGATCGGCACCCTGGCGCCCGATGGTTCGTTCTGGATGGAGTCGGTGCGGCGAGGCGCCGCCGAGATCGAGCGCCGCACCGACGGGCGAGTCAAGTTCCGCTTCTACCCGGGTGGAACCATGGGCAACGAGCAGGCGATGCTGCGCAAGATCCGCATCGGCCAGTTGCACGGCACGGCAGTGCTCTCCGGCACCCTGGCGACGATCGACCCCAACCTGGCCCTGTACAGTCGGCCGCTCACCTTCGAGTCCGACGAGGAGGTCGACGCGGTGCGCCGGCAGCTCGACGCCCGCCTGCAAAAGGCGCTAGAACAACGGGGCTTCGTCTCCTTCGGCCTGGTCGAGAGCGGCTTCGCCTACGTCATGGCCACCCGCAGCGCCGCGACCTTCGCCGATCTGAAGGGACGCAAGGCCTGGCTCCCAGAGGGCGACCAGATCAGCGAGGCCCTGCTCCGGGAGGCGGGCATGGTGCCGGTGTCGCTTCCCCTGT
>CAZKKP010000683.1:0-2043 GCA_964553295.1 uncultured Thermoanaerobaculia bacterium
TGGCCCAGACCGTGCAACTCGCGACCGACGTGCGCGGTACGTTAGTCGCCGATCCCACGGCCGATCGCGGTGGCGCGCTCCGCCGCTTGCGCCAGGTCGCCAAGATCGGCGAGCTGACCGCCCTGCTCGGCTACTGCGTCGCCTGGCTTATGGTCAGAAAAGCCGTGGAAACCGGCGAATTGACCCCCGAAGAAGGGCGGGCGCGCGAGCGGCGCCTTGGCGCCATGCCACCGCTCGCCGGCATCGGGCCCGATCTGGAGGCCGCCGTCGGCCCCGAACTCGCCGACCTCGACGAAGAGGTCCGCGCCCTGCATGCCCGCCTCGCCCGGCTCGACCGACTGCTCGACGACGCCGACTGAGCCGGCCATCCCGCCGCACCCGCCGGCCTTGTCCGCCGGTCGAAGTCGCGCCATACGGGACCTGCATCACGAGCCACCCCGGAGGACGCCTCATGGCGCTCATCGCCCAGAGCCTCGGCCGCATCAAGCCGTCGCCGACCATCGCGGTCACCAATCTCGCCCGCGAACTCAAGGCGCAGGGCCGCGACATCATCGGCCTGGGTGCCGGCGAGCCCGACTTCGACACCCCCGACCACATCAAGGAAGCGGCGATCGCGGCGATCCGGGCCGGCGACACCAAGTACACCGCCGTCGACGGCACGCCCGCCCTGAAGACGGCGATCGCCAACAAATTCGCGCGCGAGAACGGCCTGACCTACGAGCCTGCCCAGATCACCGTCGGCACCGGCGGCAAGCAGGTCCTCTACAACGCCTTCGTCGCCACCCTCGATCCCGGCGACGAGGTGCTGATCCCGGCCCCCTACTGGGTCTCCTACCCCGACATGGTGCTGCTCGCCGGCGGCACGCCCGTGGCCATCGACTGCACCGCCGAAACGTCCTTCAAGCTGCAGCCGGCGCAGCTCGAGGCCGCGATCACCCCCGAGACCAAATGGCTCATTTTGAACTCGCCCTCGAATCCCACAGGTGCCGCCTACACCGAGGCCGAGCTCCGGGCGCTGACCGACGTTTTGGTGAACCACCCCCATGTCCACGTCATGACCGACGACATGTACGAGCACCTGGTCTATGACGGCTTCCGCTTCACCACGCCCGCCCAGATCGAGCCCCGCCTCTACGACCGGACGCTGACCGTCAACGGCGTCTCGAAGGCTTATGCGATGACCGGCTGGCGGATCGGCTATGCCGGCGGGCCCGCCGCGCTGATCAAGGCGATGGCCATGGTCCAGTCGCAGAGCACCTCCAACCCGTCCTCGATCAGCCAGGCCGCGGCCGTTGCCGCCCTCGACGGCCCGCAGGACTTCCTCGAAGAGCGCAACGCCGTCTTCGAGCAGCGCCGCGACCTGATCGTCGGCCTCCTCAACGAGGCCCCGGGCCTCGAGTGTCCGACGCCCGAAGGTGCCTTTTACGTCTACCCCAGCTGCGCCGGTGTGATCGGCCGAAAGACGCCGGCGGGCGAGGTGATCGGCTCGTCCGAAGCCTTCGCCAAATACCTCCTCGAGGAGGGCGGCGTTGCCGTCGTCCACGGCTCCGCCTTCGGCCTAGACCCCCATTTCCGCATCTCCTACGCGACGGCGACCGAGCTGCTCGAGGAGGCCGGCAAGCGGATCATCGCCACCTGCCAGAAGCTGGGGTAGGCAAACCACTCCACGAGCCATTTGCGGAGCACCGCCCCAAAGTTGCGGAGGGGCCAACGGGGAGGCGCTGCCTCCCCGTGAATCTTTCCGCGAGAACGGCTCGACGAGTCGTTTACGGCCCGCACCTCAGTCGATGCCAAAATGCGGGTGGCGCACCAAGTCCCCCGCTTGGATCCCGAGCCGCTCGGCTTCGCCCGCCAAAATCTCCAGCACCGCTGTCACCGGCGCGGGTGACGTGATCACCGTTTCGGAGAAGGGGACGGTCTCGGCCTCGATGCCGAGGATCACGCCGTCCACGTCGATGAACAGCATATCGAGCGAGGTCGGCGTGTTCTTCATCCACATCGAAAGCGGCCGCGGTGCGTCGTAGGTGAAGAGCATGCCGGAGA
>CAZKKP010000684.1:0-2028 GCA_964553295.1 uncultured Thermoanaerobaculia bacterium
GCCTGTGTTGTGCCGGTGAGCTGGGGAAGGCCTCCGTATTGCGATGTGGGTGGGGTTCTGGCAGTGTCGGGTGGGGGAGGGTCGGGTCATGCTCGGTCGCGGTCTGGTGCTGACGTTAATGTTGGCGGCGGTCGTGGGATCGGGGTCGGCGGCGGGGGGCGAGGCGCCGCCGGCGCTCATCGTGGTGGACATCCAGGGCTTCTACTTCGAGGGTGGCGCGGCGCCTCTTGAAGGTAGCGTGCCTGCGGCGGAGCAGGCCGCGCGAGTGCTGGCCCGGTTCCGCGCGCTGGGCTGGCCGGTGGTGCACATCCAGCACCTGCCGCCGGGCGCGGTGGGCCCGGGGCAGGACATCGAGCCGCCGGCCTATCGCATCCGGCCCGAGGTGGCGCCGGTCGCCGGCGAGAGGGTCGTCGGCAAGCGTCACGCCAACGCCTTCCGGGAGACGGCGCTCGAGGCGACCCTGCGCGAGCTCGGAGTGACTCGCCTGGTGTTGGTCGGGATGCAGACCCACATGTGCGTCGAGGCGGCGGCGCGGGCGGCTGCAGATCTCGGCTTCGAGGTCATGGTGGTGCACGATGCCTGCGCCACCCGCGACCTCGAGTTCAAGGGCGCCATCGTGCCCGCCGCCCAGGTCCACGGCGCAGCCCTGGCCGCCCTCGACCGCACCTATGCCCGGGTCGTCGGCGCCGACGAGCTCCTCGCCGAGCTGCCGACGCCGAAGAGCACGCCCTGACCCGGACCGATTCGGGTCACTCCAGGGCGGCGACCAGGGGTGCGAGGCCCGAGCCTTGGGGGAGCAGGATGACCGCGCCGGAACTCTTGACGATGCGATCGGTCTCGAGCACCTCGAACATCGTCGCTTCGATCTCCGGGTCGCGGCCGATGGTCTCGAGGGCGGCGCCGACGATCTTGGGCCGCATCGCCGCGGCGCGGCCGAACTCCACCGCCGCCTTGCGCTGGGCCGAGCTGGTGATGATGTCGACCCGGTTGGCGCCGTCCTGGCGAATCGCCGAGGTAACCTGGCGCAGCCGGTTGACCACCTTCTGCTCGATCTGCTCGATCATGCCCCGATCCCGGAAGTGGACCTTGCGGATGTACACCGAGCCGAGCTTGTAGCCCCACTGGTGGGACAGCGGCGTCACTTCCTGGCGGACCGTATGGCTCATCTCGTGGCGGCTGGCGAGCATGTCGTCGAGCTGCATGTTGGACAGGCAACGCACGGTGGCATTGGACACGTTGGCGCGCAGCGAGCCGCGCGGGTCGACGTTCTTGAACAGGAAGGCGACCGGGTCCGAGATGTACATCTCGTACCAGATGCCGATGCCCATGGGCGCCCCTTCCTCGGAGTTGACCGCCTGCGAGCGCAGGTACTCCTGGTCGAGGCGGAGGTCGAGGGTGTAGCAGCGGCCGAGCCAGTGGACGATGAACGCCGGCACGCCGAGCCGGGTGGGCAGGAAGTACAGCCCCGGCTCGTCGATGATGCCGAGGACCTTGCCGAACAGCATGTAGACCTTGGCCTGGCGCTCGCCGACGACGACGAACCAGCCGAACAGTCGGATCAGGGCGAGCAGGATGGGCACGGCGATGAACAGGCCCAGAAAGGTGACCGCCGCGGTGATGAGGAAAATCATGACGCCACCTCCCGGAAGACCCGGTTGGCCTTCTCATACAGGCCGAGCCGGACGTAGCGGCGGTAGGCCCGGAGGGCTTCGGACCCCGAAGCCTTGAGCTGGGCGAGCTCGCCGGCGAGGGACTCCAGCGGCTCTACCTCTGCCTGCGCCTTCAACGTCTCGATCTCCACCGCGCGCCGCGACTGGACCAGGGTCTGGTCGGCGGTGGCGCGGGCCAGGGAGATCTCGGACGAGACGTGGTTGTGGGCGGTGTTGATCGCGGCGAGCGCGGCGTCGACGTCGGGCGGTGGGTCGATGCCGGTGATCAGCGAGGCGTCCAGCGCGATGCCGTAGCGCGCCTCGGAGACCTTGCACTCGGCGAGCATGTGGTCGTTGAGGTCGCGCAGGTTCTTGCGCA
>CAZKKP010000685.1:0-2027 GCA_964553295.1 uncultured Thermoanaerobaculia bacterium
CGTGCCGGTCGGCGCCGGCGGCAGCCAGAGCTCGGCCTCGGCGCCGGCCCACATGAAGGGTCGACCGTCGGGCAGGTGCTCCCGGGGCCACCAGGCGCCGACCGGCAGCGGCGGGTTCTCGATCACCTCGGCCTCGAGGAAGCGGCGCTGGGTCAGCGGCCTTAGCCGGTCCGAGACGCTGCCGTAGCGGGTGGTTCGACCGGTGAGCGAGGGCAGGTAGAGGTGAGGATGGACGGTGGCCACGAGCCACGGCCGGTCGACTCCGCGCCACGGCTCGGGCGCGCGCGGCGACAGCACCATCGGCGGCGTCGGCGCCCCCCGCCAGCGCAGCACGTGCCACCAGTAGGAGGAGAACACGTGCACCTCGGGCTCGACGACGACCGCCCAGCCCCGCTCGGTCGCGAGCCGTGCGGCCTCGACCGTCGCCTGCCAGGGGGCGAAGGTCTCGCGGTGCTGCTCGGCGACCAGGGGGTAGGACTGAACGGCGGCGAGGCCGGCCGCACCGAGCAGCGCAGCCGCGGCGACGGTGGGCGAGGCGAGCGTCGCAGCGCCGGCGAGCAACGGCGCCGCCGCCAGCTGCACCGGCACGGCGTAGCGCGGGTAGGAGCGATTCTGCAGCCAGAGAAGCTGGACGACGGTCAGGCCGAGGAGCGCGGCCCAGGCGAGGGCGATGCGCGGTCCCAGGCGGCGTGCCCAGACCACGAGGCCGGCGACCAACGCCAGCAGCAGCAGCGCAGCCGGAACGGCGCCGCCGACCCCGGTGACCAGGCCGAGCTCCAGGACGTGGTCGGTGTTGAGGTGGAGCCGGGAGGCGTGCGAGTCGGCGTGTACCACGAAGGGCCGGACGAAGGCCGACCAACCGCCCTCGAGCCTCGCCATGGCGGCGACCGCGACGGCGGTCATCCCGAGGCCGATGGCGACGCCGGGGAGCAGCCGTCGCGGCGGCACCCGGGCGACTCCCAGCAGCCACAGCAGGCCCACCGTCGGCAGCAGGATGGGCCGGATCAGGAAGGCGGCGGTGAGCAGCACCGTGAAGGCGGTTGCCCGGCGGCCGGCCAGACCGCCGGCCGCCAGGGCCGCGCCGCCGAGCAGGAACGCCGTCGCCGGGATCGACGAGAAGCCGCGCACCGAGAAGAGCCACGGTCCTGGCAGCAGCAGCACCACGAGGGCGGCGGCGGCGGCCACCGGCGCCGGCGCCACCCGCCGGCCGAGGGCGGAGAGGGGCCACAGGGCGACGACCGAGGCCACGGCCGAGAAGAGCTGCAGGGCCCGGTAGGGCTCGCCGGCCAGGGGCATCAGCAGCCAGCCGAGGGCGAGAAAGCCGGGGAATCCGGGAGGGTGGGGGAAATGGGCGGCGAGCTCGAAGCGCAGCATGCCCCTGGCGAACAGGGTCTCGTCCCACTCCCAAGGTCCGGAAGCGAGCAGGGCGAGGCGCGACGCCGCGAGAAGAGCGGCGACGGCAAGGGTCAGCAGCAGGTCGAGCCGGGCGTCGGCCGTTCCCCACAGCAGCACCGGCCGGAGCCGCTCGAACACCGACTCTGACTCTGATGAACAGCCCGACATCAGATGGGATCATAGCCGACCGAGCAACGGTAGAATGTGAAGCTCGAGACCGACGACCGGAGGACCTGATGCGCACCCTGTTCGACTTCCGCGTCGAGCCCGCTCTACCCAAGGCCCTGGTGCCGCTGCGCGAGATCGCCTACAACCTGTGGTGGAGCTGGAACCCTTCGGCCATCGAGCTGTTCCGCAGAGTCGACGACGAGCTCTGGGAGGAGCAGCGCAACCCGGTGCTGCTGCTCGCCTCGGTCGAGGCAGCCAGGCTGGAGGTGTTGGCCGACGACCCGGGCTTCCTGGCACTGCTCGAGGAGGTGTACTTCGACCTCAACGAGTACCTCAGCGCGCGGACCTGGCACCAGGATCAGCACCCGCACGGGGAGGGGGAGGTCGTCGCCTACTTTTCGATGGAGTTCGGCCTCACCGAGTGCCTCAAGCTCTACTCGGGCGGCCTCGGCGTGCTCGCCGGC
>CAZKKP010000686.1:0-2025 GCA_964553295.1 uncultured Thermoanaerobaculia bacterium
GATGGGCCACAACTTCAACTCGCCGCACACCCACTGCTACGGCGGGATCGGCGGCAGCTCGGAGCCGGTCGACCGCTGCCACAACGGCGAGGGCGGCTGCTGGGCGGGCGCGGCCTCGCTGCCCTGCTCCCAGGCCGGCGCCGGCTGCGGCACCCTGATGAGCTACTGCCACCTGCGCAGCGGCGGGCTCGGGAACATCTCCCCGACCTTCGGGGAGGGCCACCCCTGGGGGGTGCTGCCGGAGCGCGTCCCCGATCGAATGGGCGCCCACGTGGCGGCGCGCGCTGCCTCGAACCCCGGGTGCCTGGAGCTGACGATTCCGGAGCTGCTCTTCTCCGACGGCTTCGAGACCGGCGCCACGGGCGCCTGGAGCCTGACCTCGCCGTAGGCGCCGGGTCGACCATCGCCTCGGGATTGCCACGATGCCGCCCTCAGCCTGGCCGGGGCCGTCTGCTATTCTCCCCGTCGTGCGCGAGCAGACGATGCGGGTGCTGAAGTGGCTCACCTGGGGGGTGGTCATCGGCTGCCTGGTGGGCGCCTTCGCCGGCTGGTTCGTGGCCCAGTTCCTGCGCGTGCCCCAGGTCGACACGCTCGCCACGTACCGGCCGAGGGCGACCACCCGGATCTTCGCCGCGGACGGCAGCGAGGTCGCGAGCTACGCCATCGAGAGCCGCACCGAGCTGCAGCCCGAGCAGATCCCCGACCACCTCAAGCTGGCCATCGTGGCCATCGAGGACGCCGACTTCTACTCCCACGGCGGCGTCGACCCGCAGGCGGTCTTCCGCGCTGCCCTGTTCTCGCTGCTCGACGGTCGGCTGGGCGCCCGGGGAGGCGCCTCGACCCTGACCCAGCAGCTCGCCCTCAACCTCTTCCTCGAGCGCGACCGGACACTCGCCCGCAAGGCGAGAGAGGCGCTGCTCGCGATCGACATCGAGAAGCGCTACTCGAAGGACCAGATCCTGACCCTGTACGCCAACCAGATCTTCCTCGGCCACGGCGCCTACGGCGTCGAGGCGGCGGCACGCCTCTACTTCGACAAGCCGGCCGCGGAGCTGACGGTCGCAGAGGCCGCCCTGCTCGCCGGCATGATCCCGAGCCCGAACAACAAGTTCGACCCGATTCGGCGGCCCGAGGCGGCGCTCGCCCGGCGCGACCGGGTGCTCGACCGCATGCTCGAGCTCGGCTTCGTCGACCGCGAGGTGCACGCGCAGGCAGTGTCCGAGCCGATGACGGCAGCCCTCCACCGCGAGCGGATCGTCACCGGCGCCTACTTCCTCGAAACCGTCCGCCAGGAGATCGAGCGCCGCTTCGGCACTGACGCCTTGTACACCTCCGGGCTGCAGGTCGAGCTGACCATGGACCTGGAGCTGCAGCGGCTGGCCGAGCGCGTGCTGCGCGACGGCCTGGTCGAGCTGGAGACCAGGTTCCTCGGCTACCGCAAGCCGCCCAACGTGCTCGCCGAGGACGCCGACCTCGAGCTCGAGAGCTTCACTCATCCGAGCTGGCGTCAGTTGGACCTCGCACCCGGCGAGATGGTCTTCGCCCTGGTCGAGTCGGTCGAGCGCTCGGCTGCCCAGCTGCGGGTCGGCGACCGCCGCGCGACCCTCGCCCTGGAGGGCGCGGCCTGGACCGGAACGAACGCCCTGACCCGGATCCTCACGGTCGGCGACCTGCCCCTGGTCCGGCTGCCCGAGACGCTGCCCGAGGACCTCGAGTCGGCGATCCCGGTGACCCTCGCCCAGGAGCCCAAGCTCGAGGGCGCCCTGATCGCCATGGACAACAGCACCGGCGCCGTGCTCGCCCTGGTCGGCGGCTTCGACTTCGAGCGCTCCGAGTTCAACCGGGCGGTGCAGTCGAAGCTGCAGTGCGGCTCGGCCTTCAAGCCCTTCGTCTACCTGACCGCTTTCGAGCAGGGCTTCACGCCGGCGGACACCCTGCTCGACGCCCCCTTCCTGCTGCCCGACGGCGCCGGCCAGCTCACCTACTGCCCGAAGAACTACTACGACGTCTACTACGGCATCACCA
>CAZKKP010000687.1:0-2020 GCA_964553295.1 uncultured Thermoanaerobaculia bacterium
CTGCCAGGTCACCTTGCCGATGTAGTTCCAGCCGTCGAAGGTGCGCGGGAACTGGGCGCCGACGTCCTGCCGGCTGGTGAAGGAGTACTCCACGGAGGTGAAGAACCACACCCGGTCGCGGAGGATCGGGCCGCCGAGGGTGCCCGAGTAGTTCTCGAAGGAGCTGTCCTGAGTATCCGGGTCGAAGTGATCGCCCTTCTCCGTGAAGCTCTGGTCGCGGTAGCGGGCATCCAGGGAACCGGAGAACTGGTTGCCGCCCGACTTGGTCACCAGGTTGATGATGCCGCCGGTGGCCTGGCCGAACTCCGCCTCGAAGCCGCCGGTCTGGAAGTTGACCTCCTGGATGGCGTCGTAGTTGAAGTTGGTGCCGAAGGTGCCGGTCACCGGGTCGGTGGTGTTGAGGCCGTCGATCAGGAAGGAGTTGTCGCCCGACGAGCCGCCGAAAACGCTCGCGTTGCCGCTGCCGGCGACGCCGGCGGCCATGCCGATGATGCTCAGGTAGTCGCGGCCGGAGGCGCCGACCGCCGCCTTCTGCAGGAATGCCTCGTCGAACACCACCGAGGCGTTGACCTGGGTGGTGTCGACCACCGGCACCTGGGCGGTCACCATGATCTCGCCGCCAAACTGCTCGGGCACCATGTTGAAGGTGATCGCGGCGACACGGTTGAGCTGTACCCGGATCTCGCCCACCGCCGGCTGGAAGCCCGCCAGGTTGGCCTCGACGGTGTAGGCGCCGGGGGCCAGCAGGTTGAATGCGAAGCCCCCGTCGGTGCCGGTGATCGCGATCTGCGGACCGCCGATCAGCTGCGGCGAGGAGATCTGGACGGTCACACCGGGCAGCGCCAGGCCGTCGTTGTCGAGGACGGTGCCCGCCATCCGGCCGGTGGTCACGGCCCAGCCCGCAGACGCGAGCAGCGTGACCACCACCACGAAGAGAACTGTGCGACGAACCATACTCACCTCCAAGAAGTCGTGAACGACCGAAGGAAACGCCGGCCGACCCCTCCAGCCCGCCAGCGCACCGAATCTCGCGGCATCTTGGTGGTTCCAGCGGCTGATGTCAACCGAATGCCGCAGCGACGCACCGGCTGCGGCCGGCCGGTGTCGTGCAGCGACCGACCGCCGACCGTCAAGCTCTCCCGCCGCTTCGCGAGACTCATGAACCCCAGGTCTTGCAAGGGGCTCGCCACGGCCTCCAGACGCCGCGACTCTCCGGAAAGGCGCTGGCGACAGTGGCTTGCCGGCGAGCCCGCCACCGACGCCTCCCAGCAATCGGGGGAGAATCCGTGCACGACATCCAAGAGACCGGACAGCTGTCCGGTTTTCCGGGCAACAACCGGTCCTATTGCGGCAGGGCAAGGCGGCCGAGAGTGAGCACGAGGGTGGTGATCAGAACCGCGCCCATGAGGTTCATCCACAGCCCCTCGCGGAAAAGCTCGCGGGCGGTAACCCGTCCCGAGCCGATCACAATCGCGTTGGGCGGCGTCGCCACCGGCAGCATGAAGGCGCACGAGGCCGACAGCGCCGCCGGGACCATCAGCAGGTAGGCCGGCTGGCCGAGAGCGCCGGCAAGGGCCGCCATGATCGGCATCAGCAGGGTCGCGGTGGCGGTGTTCGAGGTCAGCTCGGTGGCCGCGGTGGTCATGGCGCACACCACCAGCACCACCGCCGGCAGCGGCCAGCCGACCAGACCCGCGAGCCGGCCGGCGAGCCAGCCGTCGAGCGCGGTGGCGCGGACCGCGTCGGCCAGGGCGAAGCCGCCGCCGAACAGCAGCAGCACGCCCCAGGGCACGCCCCGTGCGACCTCCTCCCAGCTCAGCAGCCGCCGGCCGTTCGGCTCGCCGGAGGGCAGCAGGGTAGCCAGCACCGCCGCGGCCACCGCCGGCACGGCGTCGCTCACCGCGGACGGGTCCTCGAGCAGCCCCGCCCAGCCCGGCAGCGACAGACCGCCGAGCTCGAAGCCCGAGCGGGTGACCCAGGCCAGGGCGGTCAGCCCGAACAGCACCGCCGCCCGCCGCTC
>CAZKKP010000688.1:0-2020 GCA_964553295.1 uncultured Thermoanaerobaculia bacterium
GACGTCGTACCGCTCACCCCGAGACAGGACGTCCCGTATCCGCGTGAGTCGTGCCAGGTGCCGGGAGTCCATGACCTGGCCGAGTTTCGCCTCACCGATCGCCAGCAGGGGCGGGCGGCGGCCGGGATCGGGCACACCGACCACGGCCAGGTCGACCTCGTGCGTCGTCCGCCGGGACGGGTCGTTGACGACGCCGTGGCCCACTCGGGCCACGAGGTGCGGATGCCAGGCGTCGCTGGCTGCAGCCCATTCCCGGCAGAGCCGCTCGAAGTGGGGTCCCAGGACCTGCGATCGGAAGTGTTCGCGGGCCGCCCGCCAGGTCCGCTCACCGGCCCCGGGACGCTCGAGCTGTCCCCACACCGGACGCATCACGGCCTCGTAGAAGGTGACGAGCGGCTCGCTGATCCGGAAGGTCGACCGGTTGTCCCGGAAGGTGTCGGCGTCGCGGACGAGCAGACCGGCGTCCTCCAGGACCGTCAGCGGGTGGGCGAGGTCGCCCGACTTGCGCCCCAGATACCCGGCAATGCCTCCCCGGGTCGTGTTGCCCGATGCCACGGCCGCGAGCACCGAGTGGTAGGGCGCCGCGTCGCGGGTGTCGGTCTCCTCCGCCAGCAGGTAGCGGGCCTCCCGGAAGAGCGGACTGGCCGGGTCGAGGACCGTTCGGACCACCCACGCGTCGAAGTCCTCGGGGCCGGTCGGGACGTCGCCGCGGACGAATTCCCGCCGATAGGCGGGCGTCCCACCCACGACGGCGTGAACCTGCAGCGCGAGGTGGGCATCGGTGAGGCCCCAGAACTCGGCAGCCGTCCGGTGGCCGAACGGGTGGACGACGAGTTCGAGGCCGGCGCGCCCGCGCAGCGGCGCCGTGCCGGACAGGAGGCGGCCCATGACCGACATCGCAGACCCGCAGAGCAGCAGCCGGGTGCGCGAGCGCAGGCGCGCCTGGCGGCGCGGGCCGAGCCGCTCCTGGATCACCGACGGGAGGGAGGGACTGGCGCGGACGAGGTAGGGGAACTCGTCGAGCACGACGGGGGTCGGCCGGCCCGTGCCCATGGCGAGCAAGGCGTCGACCACCTCGCCCCAGTCCTGCAGCCGCAGCGGAGTGGGAGCGTCCAGGTGATCCGTCAGCGCCGCGGAGACCCGCCGCAGCGACTCGGCCTCCGTGGCTTCTGTGGCGCTGAGGTAGAAGCCGCCCGCCTCCCGCGCGAGGGCGTCGAGGAGGAAACTCTTGCCCTGCCGCCGCCGGCCCGACACCACGCCCAGCGTCGCGCCGGCCTGCTCGTCGGTGACGAAGGACACCAGCCGCGCCCACTCGCGCTCGCGGTCGAACATGTCGTCGGGTCGCTGCACCGGGACCTCCGCTTGACGTAAGTGCAGTTATCATAACTGTACTTACGTCTCTCCCGTCGACGGTGGTCAGGCCGACAAACGGAGACCTCGGGGGACCGTGTGGTCAGTCGGTCAGCGCCGCGCAGGCCGGTGCCGCACCGAATGCATCCCGGACCGCATCCTCGCCCGCGTTGACGGTGGCGGCCAGCAGGTCCAGGTAGCTGCTCACGTCCTGCGCCGTAGCGGTCAGCGCCGCCCGGAGAGCCTCCAGGCCGACGGCGATCTCCGCCGGGGTCTGCGCGTCGGTGACCTCGTCGGCGACGGTCCTCAGCTGATCGACGGCGTCCTCGGCCCGATCGGACGCGGTCTGCAGCTCCTCCTGCGCCTCGACGAGTCCCGGATCGGCCCCTGCGGGTATCTCGGTGAGGGTCGCGCCCAACGCCGATGCCGACTCCCGCAGCGCGGCCACATCCTCCTGCGCCTGGGTCCGCGCTTGATCCAGCGAGGTCTCCGAGCTCGTGGCATCGACCTCCGGTGCCTCTCGCACCCCGTCCACCGTGGCCTGAAGATCACTCGAAGTTGAGCACACGTCGTCAGCCCACACCACGCCTGCCGCCGCGGTCGTCGCAGAGCCGGCAGCTTCGCCGCTCGCGGCAGCTTCGCCCGGGTCGGACTCCCCGCATCCGGCCAG
>CAZKKP010000689.1:0-2020 GCA_964553295.1 uncultured Thermoanaerobaculia bacterium
CCCCACCACCTGAGCCAGCACACAGCCCCGCTCAGACCGAGCTGGCACCAACGCCTCTCCCCGATCCAGACCCCCAGCCCCCGACCTCGCCAGGCCACGACCCGTCACGCGCTCAAGGAACACGGCTCAGACATCGGAACCCGCATCCAACAACGCGCCACCGCGGGCACCGCCTTTCACGCCGCCACCGCCGGTCGCCGCGCCCGAACCCCGGCCCCTGCCGCCCGCGCCCCGCCGCCAGATCCCGGATGCTGCTCCCGGATCGCGCGAGAGAATCCGGGATCGGGCAGCAGGCAGCAGGCGGCGGGCCACGGGCAACGGGCAACGGACAACGACCGGCGGACGTCGGGCGGCGACAGGGTCAGGGACAGCGGGTATCCTGCCGCCGGCGCCATGAGGCTCGACGAGCGACGACTGCTGGCGAAACGCGAGGAACGCTGGAGCCGGGGCTTCAACAGCCTCGACCCGGCGGTGCTCGAGATCGAGGCGGACGAGGCCGCCGCCGAGCGGCGCGGCCGGCGGCTCGCGATCGTGGCCGCCGCCGTCGTCCACGTCGCCGCCTTCTGGCTGGTGTTCCCCGAGATCGAGCCGCGCGTCTACGAGGCGGGCCGCACCACGCGCGTGTACCAGGTCCAGCAGGTGCGTTTCGAGCCGCCGCCGCCGGCGGCAAGCCAGGCGCCGCCACCGCGGCCGCGCGCCCGCTTGCTGCCGATCCCCGACCCGACGCCGGATGCGCCGGAGCCCCTGGACCCATTCGAGACCGCGCTGGAGAGCTTCGAGGTCCCCACCGTCCAGACCGGGCCGGCCCTCGCCCTTCCCGACGGCCCCCCGGGACCGGCGGTGTCGCCGATCGACATCACCGGCGACGTCCAGGCCCCCGTCAAGCGTTTCGCCCCGGACCCCCGCTACCCCGAAGAGGCGCGTCAGGCCAGGATCCAGGGAGTGGTGGTCCTGCAGACGGTGATCGACGCCGCCGGCGACGTCCGGGACGTGCGGGTGGTCAAGGGCCTGCCATCGGGCCTCACCGAGGCCGCGGTCGAGGCGGTGTCGCGGTGGCGCTTCTTCCCCGCGACTCTGCACGGCGAGCCGGTCGCCGTGCGCTACATCGTCACCATCACCTTCAATGTCCAGTAGCATCGTGCGAGCGAGCTTCCGCCGGCCGCGCCGGCGGAAGATGGGGATGGTAGGATCTTCAGGATGTACGACATTCAAAGGCGAGGGGCGGTCACCGTCCTGACGCTGACCTCCAGGCTCGAGGGGCTCGGCCGGCTGGTCGCGCGGCGGCAGCTCGACGAGCTGCTCGCCGAGGGCGCCAACCGGCTGGTGCTCGACCTGAGTCACATTCGATTCCTCGACTCCTCGGGGATCGGCAGCATCGTCGCGGCCTTCCACCGGACGCGGGCGGCCGGCGGCGACCTCTGCCTGTGCAGCGTCAGCCCGACCGTGCGAAAGGTCCTCGAGATGACGATGCTCAACCAGATCGTGCCGGTCCTCGACGACCTCGAGGCCGCGATCGCGCACCTGGCGCCGACCGGCTGACGGTCAGGCGAACAGGCGCTCGTACTCCTTCAGCCGCTCGGCCGAGAGCGTGTCGAGGCGCCGGATCCTGGCCCGGAGCCCGCGAAAGGGTTCCAGCGCGGCGACCGCGTCGAAGACCCGCTTGCGCAGCTCGGTGGCGAGGTGATTGGCGCTGCGCACCGCGTCGAGGAAGTCGCTCAAGGTCGCCACCCGGTGGTGCCGCAGCAGCGTCGCGAACTGCTTCTGCTGCGTCGCGGAGATCTCGTTGATGCCACCGACGACGCGGTTCAAGGTGTCGCGCAGCTCCGGGGTCAGAGCCTCCCAGCCGAGGCGCAGCTTCTCGAGCTCGTCACGGTGGCTTCCGAGACGCTGGATCTCCGCCGCCAGGGCGTCGCCGACCGGCAGCAGGGCGGCCGCGCCGCCACCGGCGTCCAGGCGCAGCTGGGCGAGGTGGCCGTCGAGGCTCGCCGCCACCTGCTCGTCGAGGCGCGCCCACATCCTC
>CAZKKP010000690.1:0-2019 GCA_964553295.1 uncultured Thermoanaerobaculia bacterium
AATCTGAGGAGAGGAGAAAGGAAGGAAGGTTGGCTGGGCCGAGCGAATTCCGGGATTGGCCCGGGATTCCGCCATCCCTGAGCCTCAGCCTGAACCTCGTCGTCTCCTCCGATTCGCGGAGCGAATCGGACTGCCACGTCTGGCGCAGGCGTTGATGACGTCAGATCTGATATCATTCATCCATGGCCCAGGTCATCGTCCGCAACCTCGACCCCGAGATCGTCGCCGCCCTGAAGGCCCGGGCGGCGGCTCACGGCCGCTCCCTCGAGCAGGAGCTGCGTCTTCTGCTCGCCGACTCGGCGCAACCGAGCCGGCGCGAGGTGCGGGCGATGGCGGCGAGCATCCGGGCCCTCTGCCCGAAACCCGTTACCGTCGACCTCGACGGCCTGCTCCGCGAGGACCGCGACCGGTGAGCCTGGTCGTCGACGCCAGCATTGCCGTGCGCTGGTTCGTCGAAGCGCCCGGCTCGTCGGCGGCAGCCACTCTCCTCGAAGGCGACGAGATCCTGCTCGCCCCAGACCTGGTGGTGTCCGAGGTCGTCAATGTCGCCTGGAAGCTGGTGCGGGCGGGTGAGATCAGCCGGGAGCACGGGGCCCGCATCGCGGTCGCCGTCGGCCCCTCTTTCACGCGGCTGGTGCCCGCGCCGCAGCTCGCCGAGCGCGCCTTCGCCCTCGCCGTCGAGCTCGACCACCCGGTCTACGACTGCCTCTACCTCGCCCTCGCCGAGCGAGAAAGCTGCCCTCTTGTCACCGCTGACCGCCGTCTCGCCGCGAAGGCCGGCGAGGCGATGGTGCGGCTCGTCACCTGAGACCTCCGGTCTGCAGCCCGCGAGGGCGTGCAGTCCTTCACTCCACCGACTGTGTCGCCTCAGAGCCCGTGAGAAATCCGACTTCTTCAGTCTTTACAGCATCATTTAAAAAGTTCATCTTCAATGGTCTGCGAGCGGATCTGTTTGCTCGGGGCCGGTTCTGTCACAAACTCTCAGCTCTCGAAGGGGTTGATCACGGGGAGGCCGAGGTCGGCGAAGTCGCGCACGTTCCGGGTCGCGACGGCGGCGCCGTGGACCCTGGCGATGGCGGCGATCTGGCCGTCGGGGAGGCTCATCGGGCGGCCCTGACGCCGACGATCGGCCATGAGGCGACCGCACTCGAACGCCGCCGAGACGTCGAAGTCGAGAACTCGGTGGGCGAAGCCCCGGTCGACGAACGCCTGGAACCTCGCCGCGAGATCCCGCTGACGCTTTCCCCCGGGCAGGGCCGCGATGCCGAAGGCGATCTCGGCGATGGCGACGACGGGAAGGAACAGGTTCTCGGGAGGCTGCGCGTCGAGCCATCGGATGACCTCGACCGGTGGCTCTGGCGCCATGACGGCCGAGACGACATTCGTGTCGAGGAGGATCACGCGCCGAGCACGATCGGCTCGTGCGGCGGTCGCCCGGGCAGCTCGAGCTCCTCCCCGTGGTCTGGCCCGAAGAGCTCGAGGGCGAGCTGGCCGAGGTGCTCGGGCGCGGCCACCGACCGCTGCAGGATCCGCCGCACCTCCTCCTCCATCGACACCCCGCGCCGGGCCGCCCGGGCGCGCAGCCGCTCGACCACGCGGTCATCCAGATTGCGCACGCTCAGGTTCGCCATGCCGCACTCCTCGATCGAATGCTAGCACATGCTAGCAGTTCCCTCGCAGGTTGAGACCCTCACTTATTCCGATTCGCGCAGCGAATCGGATGACCACGGACCTCGTCCCGACCCGCTGCGCGGGTCGGGTCACATGTTCCGTCGGTACCGTCCCCCGACCTCGTACAGCGCCCCGCTGATCTGGCCGAGCGAGCAGCTCTGGACGGTGGTCAGCAGCTCCTCGAAGAGGTTGCCGCCCGAGCGGGCGGTGTGCTGGAGGCGGGTGAGGGCGTCGGGGGCTCGCTCGGCGTGGCGGGTGTGGAAGTCGGCGAGGTGGGCGAGGCGGGCGTTCTTCTCGTCGGCGGAGGCGCGGGTGAGCGGGGTGTCGTCGGCGGTCTGTGAGCCCTCG
>CAZKKP010000691.1:0-2012 GCA_964553295.1 uncultured Thermoanaerobaculia bacterium
AGCAGCACGTCTTCACGGACGCAGGCCAGAGTCATCAGGTCACCATAGGCGTTCCCGATCCGACGAAGCCCATGAAGGTCAGCCTGGTGTGGACCGACGCCCCCGGCGCGGTCGGCGCCAACCCGGCGCTGGTCAACAACCTCGACCTGGTCGTCGAGGACGGCGCCAACACCTACCTCGGCAACGTCTTCTCCGGCGGCTGGTCAGCAACCGGCGGCGCCGCCGACAACCGCAACAACCTCGAGAACGTGTTCATCCAGAGCCCGACCGGCGGCGCCGTCACGATCACCGTCAACGCCACCAACATCGCCGGCGACGGCATTCCCTACAACGCCGACAGCACCGACCAGGACTTCGCGCTGGTCTGCACCAACTGCGCTCTGCAGGCCGACTTCACCCTGTCGGCAACCCCCGCCAGCCAGGCCGTCTGCGCCCCCGCCGACGCCCTCTACGGCCTCACCGTCGGCCAGATCCTGGGCTTCACCGACCCGGTGTCGCTGTCGGTCACCGGCAACCCCGCCGGCACCACCGCCGGCTTCTCGACCAACCCGGTCACCCCCCCGGGCGCCAGCACCCTGACCGTCGGTAACACCGGCGCCGCCAGCGCCGGCAACTATCTGCTCGAGGTGACCGGGACCTCGACCACCGGCCCGAAGAGCCGCACCATCGGCCTGGATCTCTTCACCGCCGCGCCCGGCGCCGCGACCCTCACCGCACCCGCCGACGGCGCCCTCAACCAGCCGCTGCAACCGACCTTCGAGTGGACCGCCGCCAGCCAGGGCGGAACCTACCGCCTGGAGGTCGCCACCGACGCCGGCTTCTCGAACGTCGTGGTCGACCAGTCGGGCATCCTCGGCGCCAGCTACACCCCGGCCGGCGACCTCGGCTCCAACACCCGCCACTACTGGCGGGTGACCGCGGACAACGCCTGCGGCGTCGGCGCCGCCTCGGCCACCTTCAGCTTCGACACCCTGCCCCTGCCCGGCGACTGCCCGAGCGGCGCCGTTCCTGTGGAGCTCGCCCGTTACGGCTTCGAGTCCGGCGCCGGCGGCTTCACCACCCCGGCCGGCACCGGGACCAACACCTGGGCGATCGTGACCACCAACCCCTACGCCGGGGCGAGCCACTACCGCGGCGCCGGCACGGCCGCGGTCACCGACCAGCGCCTGGTCTCTCCGGCGATCGCCCTGCCGAGCGGCCAGAACCCCATGGTGCTGCGCTTCTGGCACGCCCCCAACCTCGAACCCAGCGGCAGCACCGCCTGCTACGACGCCGGCATCCTCGAAATCACCACCGACGGCTCGACCTGGACCCAGGTGGACAACCCCGACCTGCTGGTGGGCGGCTACACGGGCGCCATCTCCAGCTCCTTCAGCAACCCCCTCGCCGGGCTCCAGGCCTGGTGCGGACCCAACCCCGCGCCCTATGGCCAGACCATCGCCGACCTGAGCGCCTACGAGGGCCAGACCGTGCAGCTCCGCTGGCGGATCGGCACCGACTCCTCGGTCAGCCGCCCCGGCTGGGACGTCGACGAGGTCGTGGTGCAGAGCTGCTCCTACGGTCCGACAGCGCTGATCTTCGCCGACGGCTTCGAGAGCGGCACCACCGACCTATGGATCATCGGCACCGACCCGGAGAGCCGAAAGCCCTGACCTCTTCACCTTCGGGTGTTTCCCCGGGGAGGGCCGCACGGCCCTCCCCTTCTTCGTGTCCGCGCGCGGCGATCTCCAGAAGTGACCCCTTCCCAGTCCCGGACCCGGTCCCGCGCCCGACAACCCTCACCCACAACCATCAGCCCCAGCGGACGCCGTCGTCGACTCCACCACTCTCGGCCGTCGCGCCCGATCCCGATTCCTGGCCCTGCCGCCAGTCACCCGCTGCCTGCCGCCGGGGCCCCGGACCCGGAGCCTCTCGCTGACCCCGGAAGCAGCGTGGCTGGTGGAACCTGGTTCGCCTTCACCGCCGACGGCGAGCGTATCGCGCAGTATGATCAGAACGCCGACACCATCACC
>CAZKKP010000692.1:0-2010 GCA_964553295.1 uncultured Thermoanaerobaculia bacterium
TCTGCCTCACCGTGGGCGCCTCGTCGATGGTGCTCGACTGCGCGGTGCTGCGGGGTGAGAGGCGCCTCGATAAGAGATGGACCGGTGATCAAGCTTTTTGATGGGTTTCTGCCTGGCGGGTGGTCGGTTGTTCGGCGAGTCGTTCGGCGAGGTAGAGGAGGTAGCCTGGGTCGGGTGGATCGTGCTGTATCTCGTGGAGTACGGGGAGGAAGTAGTGGAGGGAGTTGATGATCTGGAGGGGTGGAGCGTCGGGAGCTCGGAAGGCTCTTCTTGCGGTGGCGAGCAGGAGGGCTGCACGGACGAGCTCGGCGGGTACCCCTTGGCGGTGGAGTTCTTCGGCGAGCCGTCGATCGGGGGTGGTTGCGCGGCCTCGGGTGCCTGGGGTTTGTCGGTAGAGGGTGAGGACCTCGCGGACGTAGTGGTCTTGCCGTGGGTCGGTCATGTTGTCGCCCGCGGTGCCGGCTTGGGGTTGAAGAGGTCGAAGTAGAGCTTGGCGTCGATCTGTTCGAGGTGCCTTTGGGCGGCGGCGTCGAGCAGTTCGTTGGCCAGGTTGGTGAGGACCCGGAGGTTTCCGGCGGCGTGCTCGGCGAGGGTGCGCCGGAGCTCGTCGGTGAGGAGGTCGGGTCGGCCGGCCTGCTCGAGGAGGTGGTCGAGCGCGGCGAGGATCTGGTCGGGCGGCAGGTGTGCGAGCTGGAGGCGGACGCGGATGCGGCTGGCGATGGGGAGGAGGTCTTCGTGTCGGAAGTGGCGGGTGAGGCGCCCGTCGCCGGCGAGCACGACGGTCAGAAGCGATCGGGAGTCGAAGTCGGTGGAGGCGAGGATGCGCAGCTCGGCAAGGACGGGAGCGGGGACCTCCTGGGCTTCGTCGATGAGCAGGACGGGCCGGTTTCGGGCGGCCTCGATCTGTGCGGTCCAGGTTTCGCGGAGGGCCTTGAAGCCGGCCCAGCGGTTGTGGGGGGCGAGCGGGACGCCGAAGAGGTGGCCGAGCTCGCGGTAGAAGTCGGCCAGTGCGCTCTGGGGCCGGGTGAGCACGCCGACGGTGACGTCGGGGAGCTGCTCGAGGGAGTGGGCGAGCTGCCGGAGGGCGACGGACTTGCCGGTGCCGGGCTCGCCGGTGACCAGGGCGAAGCCGCCGTCCCGGACCAGCCGCTCGAGCCGCCAGCAGAAGGTCTCGAGATCGGGGGATCGCCACAGGGCCTCGACCGGGACGTCGGGGGAGAAGGGGTTCCACTTCAGGCCCAGGGCCTGGCGCAGGTCGGCGCGCGCTCTCACGACTCCACCTCCGGGTCGTCGATGGGCAGGTAGGCCGGGGGCAGGCCGGTGGCGGCGTACTCCTCCATCAAGCGGCGCAGGAGCGGCGCGATGCCGGCCGGCGCCGGGGGCGGCGTCTCGGGGGCCGGGGCCTGTCTCGGTCGGCGGAAGCCGTCGGCGTTGCGGGTCTTGTCGAGCGGCAGGCAGCGGTCGAGCACGGCGCCGGTGTGCTCGTCGACGAGAAGGACCTGGCGCAGGTCCCAGGCGGCGAAGCGGATCGCCAGCCGGGGAAGGTGGCGGAAGCGGTCGGGGACCTCGAAGCGCCGGCTGCCGACGCTGATCGTGCCGTCGCTTTTGCGCTGGGTGCGCATCTGCCGGGCGGTGAAGGCCCGGCGGAGGTCTTCGAGCGACGGCGCGGGCCGGCCGACGCCGGGTCCGGCCAGCCAGCGCTCGATCGGCGTCTGGCCGGTCTCGGAGTGGACCGTGCGCTGGTACTCGCGCTCGACCCAGGCGAGGGTGGCGCGGTTGAGCTGGGCAAGCGACAGCTCGGGCTCGCCCTCGAGCATCGCCATCAGCCGTCCTTCGACCTGGCCCCATACGACCTCCTGCTTGCCGTTCTGGTGCGGGCTGTAGGGGAGCGTCGTTCGGTGGAGGATGCCCAGGCGGGCCAGCCCCTCGACCGTCTCCCCGGCAAGCATCGCGCTGCCGTTGTCGGTCATCAGCGACCGCGGCAGGCCGCGCTTGAGGAAGGCCTGGATC
>CAZKKP010000693.1:0-2000 GCA_964553295.1 uncultured Thermoanaerobaculia bacterium
GACTGGCAGGACCCGATCTGCCGCCGGGTGCAGGAGGTGATCGACCAGCGGGTGCTGCCGACGGTCGGCGCCCACGGCGGCTGGGTCGAGCTCGACCGGGTCGAGGGAGACACCGCCTATGTCGCCCTGGGCGGCGGCTGCCAGGGCTGCTCGAGCGCCCCCTTCACCCTCAAGGAGGGCATCGAGGCGGTGATCACCCGGGAGGTTCCCGAGATCCTGCGGGTGGTCGACGTCACCGACCACGAGGCCGGTACCGAGCCCTACCTGCGCGGTTGAGAGTCAGCGGCGTTTGCGCCGCCCGCCACCCTCTGCGATCATGGGCCGGAGGCAGCGGATGGACATCGAGACGATCGAGGGCCGGCACCGGTACCGGGTCGTGCGGCTGATCGCCCACGGCGGCATGGGCTCGGTGTACGAGGCCCGGCAGCTGGGCGCCGAGGGCTTCTCCAAGACGGTCGCCGTCAAGAGCATCCGGGCACGCTTCGCGAAGGACGACGAGTTCAAGCGGCTGTTCGTCGGTGAGGCCAAGCTGGTCGCCGATCTGGTGCACGAGAACATCGTCCAGGTCTACCACCTCGGGGTCGAAGACGAGCTCTACTTCATCGTCATGGAGTACGTCGCCGGGATCACCCTGGAGCGCTTCATCCGCCACCACCTCGACCACGAGATCCCGCTGCCGGTCGAGCTCGGCGCCTTCATCGCGAGCCGGATCTGCCGCGGGCTGGAGTACGCCCACGCCCGCCGTGACTCCAGCGGCCGACCTCTGGGCATCGTCCACCGCGACATCTCGCCGAAGAACGTGCTGCTCAGCTTCGAGGGGGTGGTCAAGCTCACCGACTTCGGCATCGCCAAGGCGCGGGAGGTCATGGAGCAGGACGAAAAGGTGCTGATGGGCCGCATGGAGTACATGTCTCCCGAGCAGGCCCGGCGCAGGGGCACCGACCGCCGGTCCGACCTGTACTCGGTGGGGGTCCTCACCTACGAGATCCTCACCGGCACCCTGCCGTCGCGCGGCGCCGGCTCACTCAGCCGGCTGCACCAGATGGGCGTGGCCTTCTCGCGCCCGGTCCAGGCGGCTCGCCGGGAGGTGCCCGACGAGCTCGCGGCGATCATCGACCGGGCCCTGCAACCGGAACCGGGGGATCGCTTCCAGACCGCCGGGGAGATGGGCTACGCCCTCGAGTACCATCTCTATCGCGACGGCTACGGCCCGACCAACGTCACCCTCGGCGACTACCTCAAGGCGAGCTTTGCCGGCGACGACCCGTCCCTGCCCGAGCCGCTGGAGGAGCGGCGCGAGGGCTCGGGTCGGATCGTCCAGCACCGGGCCGAGACGATGTTCGGCAAGAGCCTGGCGGACACCGAGGCGGAGACCATCCGGGCCCGACCGGTCGAGACCGTGGCCGATCGCGAGTGACGGCGGTGGCGGGCTGGGCGGCCGGCGACCGATGTGACGACCGGCAGCCGCGGCGGCTGACCGTCGCCGACGGCTGGTGGCTGCTGGTTGCCCTGCCGGCGGTCGCGCTGGTGGTCGGCTCGATCCGCTTCGTCCACGCCGAGCGGACGCTATACGCCGCCGACCGCGTCGCCCACTGGGCGTCGGCGGCCGGGCTCGCCGAGCTCGCCCGGGTTCATCCCCTGGCGGCGTTGGCGGCGATCGGGCGCTCCCTCGCGACCTCCGACCTCAACCTGCTACCGAGCGCCCTGCCGGCCGCCGCCATGGCGCTGGTCGGCGCCGACCGGGCGAGCTTCGTCGCCGCGGTGGCCGCGGTGTACGGCCTGGCCACCGCGGCCGCCCTGGTCGCCGTCGCCAGGCGGCACCAGGCGGGCAGGGCCGCCGAGGCGGCGATCGCCCTCACGGTGTCCTTGCCGATCCTCCCGACCCTGTGGCGGCCGGTGCTGCTCGGCGCCGTCGGGCTCGGCGGGGTGGCCCTCGGGCTGGCGGTGCTGCTGCTCACCTGGACCGGCCCGTCGTCCCTGCGCCGGGCCGCCGGCGCCGG
>CAZKKP010000694.1:0-1995 GCA_964553295.1 uncultured Thermoanaerobaculia bacterium
CGTCGGCCGGGTCGCCGGCGACGCGGCTCGCCACGACCTCGGTGGCGCCCTCGAAGCGGGGCGGCGCCGTCGCCTCGTCCTGCTCCTCGGCGCGATCCTGCGCGCCTGCGAGCCCGCTCGCCGCCGACGCGACCACGGCGAGCAGCGGTGCGAGCCGGCGCCGGAGAATGCGGGATGGACCGTGCAGGTTCCTCATGGGGGCAGGAGTATACCGGCGGGTCCGGGTCGGGCCGCGAAGGAGGTTGACGTGTCGTTGAGCCGTTTCCGTTTCCTCGTGCTGGGCTCAGGGCTGGT
The DNA here is from genome assembly GCA_964553295.1 of uncultured Thermoanaerobaculia bacterium. Lineage (GTDB taxonomy): Bacteria > Acidobacteriota > Thermoanaerobaculia > Thermoanaerobaculales > Sulfomarinibacteraceae > CAZKKP01. Next base: position 295 of record CAZKKP010000694.1, read on the forward strand.
GGCCCTGGCGTCCGTCTCGGTGATCGCCGACGCGTCGGAGCCCGTCTCCCGGCGGCTCACCCTCCTCCACACCTCGGACATCCACGGCCAGGTGCTGCCGGTCGACGACACCCGCGGCGACGCCTACCCGGGCTCCCTCGCCCAGGTTGCGACCCTGGTCGAGGCGATTCGCGCCGAGGTTGAGGGAGAGGTCCTGGTGCTCGACTCCGGCGACGCCATCCAGGGCACCCCCTTCGAGCAGCTCGCCCACCTCCGCTGGGGTGAGCCGAGCCCGATGGTGGCGGCGATGAACCGGATCGGCCACGCCGCCATGGCGATCGGCAACCACGAGTTCAACTTTGGCCTCGAGGTGCTGCGCCGGGCCGAGGCCCAGGCCGACTTCCCCTTCCTCTCGGCCAACGTCCTCGACGAGAAGACCGGCGAGCCCGCCTTCCCGCCGTATGTGGTGCGCGACCTCGACGGTCTGCGGGTCGGGCTGCTCGGCCTGACCACCCCCAACATCCCGGGCTGGGAGCTGCCGGAGAACTATCGCGGACTGGTCTTCGCCGATCCCGACGAGGCGGCGCGACGCTGGCTGCCGGTGCTCAAGGACGAGCAGGGCTGCGACCTTGTGGTCGTGATCGCCCACACCGGCTTCGAGCGCGACCCGGTCACCGGCGAGCCCTCTGGCACCGGCCACGAGGACTTCGGCTGGCGGATCGCCCAGGTGCCCGGGGTCGACGTGCTGCTCACCGGCCACAGCCACCGCGACATCGCGCCCGTGGCCCTCGACGGAGTGATCGTCTCCCAGCCGAGCTCCCGGGCGCGCCGGCTGAGCCGGATCGACCTCGAGCTCGAACCGGCCGGGGAGGGCTGGCGGATCGCCTCCTGGCGGGGCGAGAACCTCCGCACCGCCCAGGTCGAGCCCCACCCCTGGTTCGCCGAGCGCTTCGCCGTCCTCCATCGGAGAGTTGTGGAGAGCCTCGACGAGCCGCTCACCACCGTCGCGACCGGCCTCAGCGTGGCCGGCTGTCGGCTGCACGACTGCGCTGCGCTGGACCTGATCCACCAGGTCCAGCTCGAGGCCTCGGCCGCCGACCTGTCGCTCGCCGCCATCCTCTCCAACCGGACCCCCGACCTCGAGCCGGGGCCGCTCACCTGGCGATGGGTCCACGCCCTGTACGTGTACCCCAACACCCTGCACCGGCTCGAGGTGACCGGCGCCCAGGTCAAGGATCTGCTCGAGCACACCGCCCGCTTCTACGACGGCCTCGAGTGCTCCGCCGGCGCCGGCTGTACGGTCGTGACCGACCCCTCGATCCCGCACTACAACGTCGACTCGATGGCCGGCGTGACCTACCGCATCGACCCCACCCGGCCCGAGGGCGACCGCGTCCGCGACCTTCGCCATGACGGCAGACCGCTCGACCCGGAGGCGGTCTTCAGCCTGGTGGTCAACAGCTATCGCGCCTCCGGCGGCGGCATGTTCCCGCACCTCGCCGACGCCCCGGTCCAGTGGCGGACGTCGGTCGAGATGACCGACCTGCTCGGCGACTGGCTCGCCCGCCAGCAGCCATGGCGCCCGACCGTCGACGGCAACTGGAGCCTGGCCCCGGACCTGAGCGAGCGCGAGGCGGCGGCGAGCTCGTACTGAGGGCGGTCGGGCGCGGGTTTCGCGAGACCGCAGCAGCGGCCCCGGCGGCCGCGGCTGCGCCGCGGCCG
>CAZKKP010000695.1:0-1991 GCA_964553295.1 uncultured Thermoanaerobaculia bacterium
CAGTCGATCACCGAGTTCTGGCGACGCTGGCACATCTCGCTGTCGTCGTGGCTGCGCGACTACCTCTACCTGCCGCTCGGAGGCAACCGCCACGGCGCCCGACGCACCTATGTCAACCTCGCCATCGTGATGCTCCTCGGCGGGCTGTGGCACGGAGCCGCCTGGAACTTCGTGATCTGGGGCGCGCTGCACGGCGGCATGCTGGCGCTCGAGCGGGCCTTCGGCAAGGACGCCCTCTACCGCGGCCTGCCGCGGCCTGCCCGAGTCGCGGTCACCTTCCTGATCGTCCTCGTGTCCTGGGTCTTCTTCCGGGCGGTCACCCTGGGCGAGGCGGTCCGCTACCTGGGCGCCATGCTCGGCCTGGGCCATCCCGAGCCGGCCTCGGCACTGCTCGCCGGCATGCTCTACCAGCCCTATCTGGTCGGCTCGGTGGCCCTGGCGGCGCTCATCACCTGGGCGGCGCCGCAGACCTGGGACTTCACCCGCCGGCTCAGCCCGATACGCTCTCTGGCCGTGATGGCGGCACTCTGGGCTGCCCTGGCGGCGCTCTTCACCCAGTCCTACAACCCCTTCATCTACTTCATTTTCTGAGAGGCACCCGGAGCATGGCGAGTCGTGAAGAGCAGGCGATGCGCGAGGCCGGTCAGACCGACGTGGCCCGGCCGGTGGCGCTGCTGCTCGCCGCCGTCTTCCTGGCGACGATCCTCACGGTGCCGGCCATCGAGCTCGGCCTGTGGCTCGCAGACTCCGACCGGCCGGCGCCGGCCGCAGCAGCAGCAGCCCGCCTGCCCGCTCTCGGAGTCCGAACCGCGGCCGAGGTCGAGGGCAGTCCCCGGGACCGGCTGTTGGCCGGCAATCGCACCATGCTGGCGGCGATCGCCGCGCTCGAGGATGACCTCGGCGAGCGCTCGAGCGTCGGCCGGGCGGTGCGGCCTCGGGCGCAACAGGTGCTCGTCGCCGCCGGCGCCGGGACGGAGCAGGTGGTGCTCGGAACCGATGGCTGGCTCTTCTTCCGGCCCGCCGTCGACCACCTCACCGGGCCCGGCTTTCTCGAGCCCGGTGAGCTCGAGCGTCGACGACGGTCGGGCCCGAGCTGGCGGCCGGCCCCCTCCCCCGACCCGCGACCGGCGATCCTCGGGTTTCGCGACCAGCTCGCGGCCCGCGGCGTCGAGCTGCTGCTGCTGCCGGTGCCGGTCAAGGCCGCGATCCATCCCGAGCGGCTCGTGCCGTCGCTCGGATCCGACCCGCCGGCCCTCGCCAACTCCTCCTTCTGGTCGCTGCTCTGCGAGCTGGAGACCGCCGGGGTCGCCGTCCTCGAGCCGACGTCGGTGCTTCTGGAGGTTCGCCGGCGCCGTGGCGCGGCCTACCTCGCCACCGACACTCACTGGACGCCGGAGGCAATGGACGCCGTCGCCCGTGCGACGGCCATGAAGATCTCCGAGATGACCGGCGCCGCGACGGCAGCACTTGACCCGGCGGACTCCCTCGGCCGACCGGTGACCGGCCGGGGCGACCTCGCGGCGATGCTCGACCTGCCGCCGACAGCGCGCCGCTTCCCAGCGGAGACCGTCACCGTCCACCCCGCCGACCACCGCGGCGGCGGCGGCGCCGAAGTGCTGCTTCTCGGCGACAGCTTCGCCAACGTCTACTCGAGCCCGGCGATGGGCTGGGGCGGCGGCGCCGGCCTCGCCGAGCGCCTGGCGACGCACCTTGGCGGCCCGGTCGACGCCCTGGTCCGCAACGACGACGGCGCCTTCGCCAGCCGCCTCGAGCTCGCCCGGGAGCTCGCCGCCGGGCGTGACGTGCTCGCCGGGAAGCGGCTCGTCGTCTGGGAGCTCGCCGCACGCGAGCTCTCTCTGGGCGACTGGCGGCCGGTCGAGCTGCCCATCGCACCAGCCCGGAGCTCGTTCCTCGCGCCGCCTCGCGGGGGCTCTCTCGAGATTCGCGGCGTCATCGCCGCCATGGGCGAGCTGCCGGACCCCGGGAGCGCG
>CAZKKP010000696.1:0-1991 GCA_964553295.1 uncultured Thermoanaerobaculia bacterium
CCAGACCGAGACCTTCGTCGAGCTGCGGCCGACGGTCGGCGTCCATCTCAACCTGAGCCAGGACCACCTTGAGCGGCACCCCGACATGGCGTCTTACGGCGCCGCCAAGGCGCGGCTCTTCGCCCGCCAGCTCGCCGGCGACACCGCGGTGCTCAATGCCGACGAGCCGGCCGTGGCGGGCACGCCGACCCGCGCCCGCCGTCGACTGTTCTCCCTCGTCGCCGACGCTGCCGGCGCCCTCGACGGCGAGCTGCTGCTGCTCGACGGCGTGCCCTTGCTCGGCCGTGTCGAGCTCGGGCTCGCGGGGCTGCACAACGTCGCCAACGCTCTCGCCGCAGCCCTGGCGGTCGAGGCCCTCGGCGTACCGCGCACGGCCATCGCCACGACCCTGCGCACCTTCGAGGGTCTCGCCCACCGCCACCGCACGGTGCACGAGGCGGACGGTGTTCGCTGGGTCGACGACTCCAAGGCGACCAATGTCGGCGCCACCCTGTCCGGGCTGCGCGGCTACCCCTCAGGTTCGGTGCACCTGATCCTCGGCGGTCAGGGCAAGGGGCAGGACTTCGGTGTGCTCGCCGAGGAAGTGGCGCGGGCCGCGGCCCGGGTCTACCTGATCGGCGTAGACGCCCCGCTCATCGCCGAGGCCCTCGGCCCGGCGCCAGAGGTCGAGCACTGCGGCGCCCTCGAGACGGCGGTCGCCCGGGCCCGTGCCGCGGCCCGCCCCGGGCAATGGGTCCTGCTCGCTCCGGCCTGCGCCTCCTTCGACCAGTTCTCGGGCTACGACGAGCGCGGCGACCGCTTCGCCAGGCTCGCCCGCGAGGGGGTGGCCTGATGCCCATCAGGCAGCGCTTCGACCACCTGCTGCTCGGCGCCACGGTGCTCCAGACGGCGGCCGGCCTGGCCGTGCTGGCGTCGGCGTCCTGGGTGGCCGCGTCGGAGCGCTACGGCCGGGCGGCCTCCTACTTCGTCACCTGGCAGGCGGCGACCGCTGTCGTCGGCCTCGGCCTGCTCGTGGTGGTGATGCACCTGCGGCGCGATCTGCTGGTCGACCAGCGCACCGCATGGATCGGCGTCGCGGCCTCCTGGGCGCTGGTTCTCGCGGCCTTTGCCCAGCCGCCGGTGGCGAGCACCCACCGCTGGCTGTCGGTCGCCGGTCTGTCGCTGCAGCCGTCGGTGCTGGCGCGTCTCGCCCTGATCGTGCTGGTCGCCGTGGAGCTGCCGCGCATTGCCGCGCAGGGATGGCGCCTGGCGCCCCTGGTCCGGCTCGGTGCGGTGGTTGCGGCGACCGCCACCGTGGTCGCCCTGGCGCCCGACCTCGGGTCGGCGGCGTTGCTGCTGGCGGTGGTGGCCGGGATGGCCTTCGTCGCCGGCCTGCCGTTGGGCTTGGCCGCGGCGCCGGCGGTCGTCGGCCTCCTCGGGCTGGTCGGCGCCATCGTGACCTCGCCCTACCGTCTCGCCCGGGTCCGTGCCTTCCTCGACCCGGAGGCGGCAACCGCCGCCGCCTGGCAGAGCACCCAGAGCCTGATTGCGATCGGCAGCGGCAGCGTGCTCGGCCGAGGCTACGGCGCCGGCCTGCAGAAGATGTTCTTCCTGCCCGAGCCGCACACCGACTTCATCTTCGCCATCGTGGGCGAGGAACTCGGCCTGCTCGGGATGCTGGCCCTGCTCGGTCTGGCGACGGTGGTGGTCTGGCGCGGCCTGCGGATCGCCGTCCGCCAGTCGAACCCCAGCCTCGCCCTGCTCGCTTTCGGGCTGGCCCTGGCCTTCGCCCTGCAGACCCTGGTGCACATGGTCGTGTGCCTCAACCTGCTGCCCCCGAAGGGCATCCCACTGCCCCTGGTGAGCTACGGCAAGACCGACCTGCTGATCAGCCTGATCTCCCTCGGGCTGCTGGTCAACCTGTCGCGGGAAGTGCGGTCATGAGCCGGGCGACGGTGGTGGTGGCGGGCGGCGGCACCGGCGGCCACATCTTCCCCGGCCTGGCGGTGGTC
>CAZKKP010000697.1:0-1986 GCA_964553295.1 uncultured Thermoanaerobaculia bacterium
GACCCGCTCCGACACCCTCGAGCACGCGCACCTGCTGCGCATGGGCCGGTCGTCGAACCCGGACCTCGACGACGGCGTGCTCTACCTGAAGATGCACGGGCGCAAGCTCTACGAGTACGCCCTGCAGACCGTGCCCGACCTGGTGGCGCGGTGCCTGGACGCGGCAGGGGTGAGGCTCGACGAGGTCAAGAAGGTGCTGCTGCACCAGGCCAACGGCAAGATGGACAAGGCCATCCTCAAGCGGCTCTGCCGCCTGCTCGGCGCACCCTCGGCGGCCGACGAGCTGATGCCGATGACCGTCGCCGATCTCGGCAACAGCTCGGTGGCGACCCTGCCGACCCTGCTCGACCTCATCGCCAAGGGCCGCCTCGAGGGGCACCGCCTCGACCCTGGCGATCTCGTCGTGTTCGCCTCGGTCGGCGCCGGCATGAACATCAACGCCATGGTCTACCGCTGTCCCGACTGAGCTTGCGCTCGCCCGAGCGCGGCAAAGGGGTGCCACGAAACGATGAGGAACTCGTCGCCGCACCAGCGGCCGGCCAGGTCGACGGCGCGTACCCCGGCCCGCAGCCGGCCGGCGACGACGCTGAGGACCTCGTCGCCCGCCTCGTGACCGAAACGGTCGTTGACCTCCTTGAAGAGGTCGATGTCGACGAGCACCACCGCGAAGCTCCTCCCGGACCGTTCGTGCCGGCGGCAGGGGCAGCGGCAGGGGTGAACGGCCGCTCCCCGACCTCCGCTCCGCCGCCTGCGCCACGATCACCCGGACGAACGGGTCGCGCCCCGAGCCTTCGCGCCGGCCAGCGCGTGCCGGGGCGTGAGCTCCTCGATCAGGGGTCGACGTCCCAAGGTCTCTCCCAGGCCGCGAGGGGGCGCAGACGGGCGAGCAGCGGCAGCTGGAGACGCTGCAGCTTCAGCACCATCCTCACCTTCTCCTTCAGCGGCAGGTCGGCCTGACGCTGGTGCAGCTCGAGCTTGGAGGCGCGTAGCCGCGCCAGCAGCTCGGGGGTCGGCCGCTGTCGCTGCCGGGGTGGCTTCTTCATCCTGGAGGCTCCAGTCCAAAACGCTCGAGCACTCGCTGGAGGAGTGCTCGGTCGACCTTCCCGGACTCGAGCAGAGCCGCAGCCCGCTCACGTCGCTTCGCCGTACGGGCGGACGGCTCGGAGTAGAGAGCCACCAGGTACTCGGGCTTGACGACGCGAACCTCCACCCCTTCATACGCCAGGGTGGCGGCCGTCACGATCGCCTCGTCGGCCAGCTCGTTGGGGGACGGGAGGATCTGTACGGGGACCCCCTCGATGCTCAGGTGTTCTCCGTCGGCCGGGTAACCTCGTCCTGCGGCCCAGCAGTACACTGCGTCGAGGCTGACGATCGGACCTTTCTGATCGCTCAGGAACACCAACACGTCGAGGTCGTAGGTGGGGATCGGCTCGGCCCAGAAGACCAACGCCATGGCGCCGGCGATCGCGTACTCCTCGACCACCCCATCGGCCTTCATCTCGTTCAGAGTGCGCAAAGTGGCAGCGAAGGTCGGCACCGTAGGCTCCCCGCCCATCGTATCTGTCACCGCAGGCCGAGGGAAGGGGGACGGCACCAGGTCAGGGACAGGGATGTGCTGTCCAACGGCTCGAGTCTAGCACCGGCTGGAACGGGCGCCAGGTAGCATGGAGGCCCAGGAAGGGGGCTACTGACTGACGACCCGCGGCGCCCGGATGACGCCGATGTGCGTCAGGCTGCGTCAGCCGACGGTCACGCGGTTGCGGCCGTCGTGCTTGCCCCTGTACAGAGCCGCGTCAGCGCGCCGGATGGTGCCTTCCACAGTGGCGCCGTCGTGGGTAGCCAGGCCGAAGGTCAGGGTCACCGACAGCTCGGTGTCGCGGATGGGCACCGGCTGGTCGGCGACGCTGCGGCGCAGCTTCTCGGCCAGCTCCCGGGCGCCGGCGATCTCGGTGTCGGGTAGCACGATGAGGAACTCCTCGCCGCCCC
>CAZKKP010000698.1:0-1976 GCA_964553295.1 uncultured Thermoanaerobaculia bacterium
AAACGCCTTCAGTCGTACAGGCCATCGGCGTACCACTCGTTCGACCTGCGGTCCCGGTAGATCCGGTAGAGGCCGCCTCCGGAGAGCTCGACATCCCAGTAGTCGCGCTCCACCGGGTGCTCGCGCCACCAGCCCTCCTCGAGCTGCCAGGGGCCGGCGGCGACCCGGACCAGGCCCTGGATGCGCGGCTCGGCGCCCTGGTGGGAGGCGAGTGACATCGGTCGGCCCTCGGCGCCGAGGGGGGACGACCCGGGGTCGTCGAGGATCACCTCGAGGGCGACCGGCGGGCGCAGGACGCGCACGGCCAGGAGGCCGCGGCCGTTGCGCGGCATAAGTCGGCGGACCGGGGGCGGCGGCGGCGGGTCGAAGGGGGCGCTCGCCGAGCGCTCGGGCAGCCAGCCGTCGACGGGGCGGGGTGAGCCGACCTGCTCGGCGCCGAGCAGGGCAACCAGCCGGGCGAGGGTCAGGGCGAGCCGGTCGGGGTCGATCTCCGGCGCGCCGAACAGGGTGAGCTGACTGCGTCGCGGCGTGGTCGGGTGGGCGAGGCAGCGGAAGGAGATCACCGGCGCCTGCGGCGGTCGGGCCTCGACCTCCTGGCGGAGGAGGGCGAGCAGGGTGTCGGCGGTCCGGCCCGGGGCGGGGAGACGGATCGACCGGCGGTCGACGCCTTCGGGCTCGAGGCCGACCTCGAGCTCGAGCACCGAGCAGGCGAGGTCCTGCCGGGCGAGCCGCTGGCAGAGTCGTTCCAGACACGGCCGGAGGGCGGCGAGCAGGGGCTCGACCGTGACCACCGGCCACTCCATCTCCAGCCCCTCGGCGAGGACCTCGGGCGGCTCGGAGGGCACCAGGGGTCGGATGTCCTCGCCCCGCGCCGCGCGATGGGCGGCGGCGCCGGCCGGGCCGAGGCGGCTGGCGACCCGGTCCGCCGGCAGCCGGGCGAGCTCGCCGAGGGTGGCGACTCCCCAGCGGCCCAGGGTGGTCAGCAGCCGTCGCTCGAGCGCGAGGTGGGTCAGCGGCAGCGGGGCGAGGAAGTCGGCCTCGCCGCCTGTCGGCACCACGGTCGGCGAGCCCGGTCGGGAAGCGGCCAGGCGGGCGGCCAGGCGGGTGCTCGCGATGCCGACCCGGACCGGCAGCTGCAGGCTCTCGGCGACCCGAATCGCGGCGTGCGCCAGCTCGCGCTCGCCGTCGTCGCCGGGGAACAGCCGGTCCATGCCGTCGACGTCGGCCAGGGCCTGGTCCGCCGCGAGGTCCTGGACCCGCGGCGACAGCGCTGCCGCTGCCTCGAGCAGGGCCTCGTGGGCCGAGCGCTCGGCGAGGGGGTCGCGGCCGCGGGCGATGACGTCGGGCAGGATGCTGCGCGCCTGGGCGAGGGTCATGCCGACCTTGAGGCCGAGGCCGCGGGCAGCCCGTGACGCGGCGACCAGCCGCGCCGCCGTGCCGCTGCCCTCACACACCGCCATCGCCTTGCCCGCCAGCTCGGGCTCGGCCCGCAGGCGGGCGGCGAGCGGGAACAGCGGCACCGACAGGCAGGCGAGACGGCTCATGGCGTGGCGAGGACGACCCGGCCGTCAATCTCAGAGACAGAAGCTCAGGAAGAGGAAGCCGAAGCCGCCGAGCAGCAGCGCCAGCGACGAGACCATGAGCTCGAGCGGCTGGTCGACCCGGCCGAAGGGTGATGGGTTGCTCGCTGGGGTTTCGATCTCACAGTGCCTGGACATGCAGCACCTCCGGCCGATCCGGCTGGGCATCGGCGATCGTCTCGAAAGTGGCGTCGGGGATGACGAAAGTGGCGGCGACCCCGGCGCCCGGGTGTCGACCGCGGTGGCGGACCGCTCGCCAGTGCACGGTCAGGCTCTCGAGCAGCGCCGGGGCGAGGGGCGCCCGCAGCCAGCGCCCGCGGCCGGCGGTCGCCTCCATGACGACCCCGGTCGAGCAACCACCGAGCCGATAGGGGCTCGAGACCAGCACCGTCGCGG
>CAZKKP010000699.1:0-1973 GCA_964553295.1 uncultured Thermoanaerobaculia bacterium
GAGCCTCGGGGTGCTGGTCGCCGCCGGGCCGACGTCCGCTGCCTGGCCCGCGGTCGAGCTCGACCGGGGCGCGCCCGCCCCACCGTCGGAGGACGGCAGCCTGGCCGCCGCCCGGATCCGCCGCCTCTACCGCGCGGCCCTCACCGAGCTCGCGTCTGGCGACGAGCTGGTGGCCCGGCGACTGCTCGCCGACCTCGAGCGGGAGGTGGCGGCACGGGGGTCGGCCCGGGCGCTGACTCGCCTTGCCCGGACCCAGCGCGACCTGGCCGGCGACCTCGCCCGCACCGACCCGGCGGCCCTCCGGCCGGTGCTCTGGCTGCATCGCGACATGAGCCGGTACTACCAGACGCGACGCGAGAACGCCCTGGCCACCCACTCCCGGAACCTCGCCGGGGAGCTCGCCGAGCTGACGACCTCCCGCGGCGGCGCCGACGGCCGCCGGTTCGCGGTGGACGTGATGACCGAGCTGGCCGGAGAGACCGCCGAGGTCCCGGCGATCCAGGCTGCCACCCGCATGCTCGAGCGCGCCCTCCGCCTGGCGCCCGACCACGTCGACGCCCTGATCGCCCTGGGGACGTGCCTCGAGCGGCAGGGCCAGAACGCCGACGCCGCCCACCGGCTGGCACGCGCGGTCGAGCTCGAGCCCGGCCGCCACGAGGCACAGCTCCGGCTGGCGGTCAACCTCGAGCGCAGCGGCCGGACGGCGGCTGCCCAGGAAACCTACCGCCGGCTGCTCGCCGGCGACGCTCCGGTGTGGGCACGCAAGGTCGCGACCCAGCAGCTCGCACAGCTGCTGGTGCGCTCGGGTTCGCCGGCGGCGGCGGTCGAGTAGCTCGAGGCGGACGCGCCGCTTTTCGGTCCGGATCCCCGCCTGACCATCCAGCTCGCCTTAGTCCTCGACGCCGCCGGCCAGGCTACCTGGGGCACCAGTGGTCAGCTCGCGGGGACCGGGATCACGTCAGACTTTCCCGACGAGGTCAGCTCTGTCGGACCCTGCACCGATGCCCACGGGACCGGGAAGGTGCTTGACAGGAGGTTGGCCGAGGCCCATCCTGCAAATGGTAAGGCGCGGATTTAAGGAGAGGACCTTGGAGGGAGTCATTAGATGATCGCAACAGTCACGTCGAAGGGGCAGGTCACTGTGCCGATGGAGGCCCGACGACGGTTGGGGATCACCCCCGGCACCAAGCTCGAATTCCTGATCACCGAGGACGGGCGGCTCGAGGTCATTCCGCGGGTCGGCTCGGTGCGCCAGCTCAAGGGAATGCTCCCAGCGCCCGAGCAGCCGCTGTCGTTGGACGACATGGATCGGGCGATCGCCGAGGGCGTGGGCTCGTGATCGGCCTCGACACCAACGTGCTGGTACGCTACATCGTGCAGGACGACCCGGTCCAGGCGACGGCTGCCACGAGGCTGGTCGAGTCGCAGTGCACTGCCGACGATCCCGGGCTCGTCTCGTTGGTCGTGCTCTGCGAGCTGGCCTGGGTGCTCACACGCGGGTACCGGGTCGGCCGGCAGGCGCTCGCTGAGGTCCTCCGGTCGGTCCTGTCGGTTGAGGAGCTGCAGACCGACGAGCCGGAGGTCGCCTGGCGGGCATTACGGTTGTTCGAGGCGGGATCGGCCGACTTCGCCGACTACCTGATCGGCGCCGGCAACCGTGAACGCGGCGCCACTGTGACCTTCAGCTTCGACCGCCGAGCCGCCGACTGTGAGCTGTTCGAGATCGTGCCCGCCACCGAGACGGCGTCCCGGCATCCCTGACCTCAAAAACAGGCCTACCGAGTCTTGCAAGTCTCTCCATGTGAGGATTGCGGTCGTCGCGGTTCTCAAGAAACGCGAAAGCTGTTGGACCAGGCACCTCTTCCGGGGCTGGCGGTCCGCCCGGGCCGCCAGCGTGTCGCCGTCGGCGTCCGCGACAACCTCGCCGAGGTCACCGCCACCACGGTCGCCGAGGTCGAGGTCGGAGCCGGCGG
>CAZKKP010000700.1:0-1966 GCA_964553295.1 uncultured Thermoanaerobaculia bacterium
CCCAGCGCCGTGGCGGCCGCGAAGCCGGCAACGAAGACGGCCGCCACCAGCCCGAGGGGCTCCCGGTCGTACCGGTCGTACCACCACACCACCAGCACCACGGCGACCAGCAGCGCCAGCGAGGAGGCCAGCGGTACGAGCGTTCCGAGGACCGCCTCGGGGCTCACGGCACGACCAGCTCGAGGCTGTCCACCGGGCGTCCGGCGAACCACAGCCGAGCCGCCTCGACATCTCGTCGGATCTGGGCCATCAACTGGACGGTGCTCGGGAACTGGCGTTCCTCGCGCAGGTGCCGGAGCAGGTACAGCCGGACCGGCTCGCCGTAGACGTCGGCCGTGAAGTCGAGCAGGTGGCTCTCGACCGTCACGAGCGATCCCTCGTACACCGTCGGACGGACGCCGATGTTGGTCACTGCGGCGAAGGTCCGCCGGAACGACGGAATGTGCACCGCGGTCACGTAGACCCCGTTCACCGGCACGAGCTCGTTGTCCACCGAGAGATTGAGGGTCGGGAAACCGAGTCGGCGCCCAAGCCGCTTGCCCTCGAGCACCGTGCCGTCGAGGAAGTGATGTCGGCCGAGGATCAGGGTCACCTCGTCGATGTGCCCGTCGGCCACGGCGCGGCGGACTCTGGTCGAGGAGACCACCTCCCCTCCCCGCGCCAGCACCGGCGCCGCGCCGGCATCGAAATCCAGCTCCCGACCCATCGCCACCAGCAGACCGACGTCACCCCGGCGGTCGGCCCCGAAGCGGAAGTTGTTTCCGATCAGAACCTCGCGCACCCGGAGCCGCTCGACCAGGACCTGCCTGACGAAGTCGCACGCCTCCATCCGGGCGAGGCGATGGGTGAATGGCACGACCAGCGCGTGCTCGATCCCGCAGGCGGCAATCAGCTCGAGCCTTTGCTCCAGAGTCGTGACCAGGCGGGGCGCCTGGGCGGGCCGCAGCAGCTTGACCGGATGGGGGTCGAAGGTCATCGCGCACGACGGCACACCCTGGTCGGCGGCGCGGCGGACGACATGCTTCAGCACCGCCTGGTGACCCAGGTGGACGCCGTCGAAGTTGCCGATGCTGAGGATCGCACCGCGTGGTGGATCGTCGTGGCCCAGGGGGTCCCGGAGTCGCTGCATGCTGCTCCTCAGGGCCGCACGGGCAGGCGCACCGGACCCCGCACCCGCGCCGGACTCAGCTCGGCGACCAGCCGTCCGACCAGGTCGTAGTGATGGGCCTCGGTGATCTCGACCTCGACCAGCGAACCGGCGGCGGCGCTGCCGTCGTTGATCAGCAGGCGACCGTCGATCTCCGGGGCCTGCCGGCCGAGCCGTGCCTCCAGGAGCAGGTCCATCTCCTCCAGCGGCCCGGCGACCAGAGCGGGCAGCCGCTGCCCGACCAGGCGGCGGTTGATCTCCAGGGCGATTCCCTGCTGCAGCTCGAGCAGCTGATCCCGACGCGCCACCTTGACCTGCGGCGGGATCGGGTCTCCGAGCGAGGCGCCCGGGTTCTCCGCTTGCCAGGAGTAGGTGAAGACACCGACGTGGTCGAAGCGGGATTCCTCGACGAAGGCCATGAGTTCGGCGAACTCGTCTTCGCCCTCGCCGGGGAAGCCGACGATGAAGGTCGTCCGGATGGCGATCTCCGGCACGACGGAACGGGCCAGCTCGAGCAGGCCACGGTAGGATCGGCCGTCGCCGCCGCGGCGCATCGCCTTGAGAACAGGCCGGCTCGCATGCTGGAGCGGGATGTCGAGGTACGGCAGCAGTCGGCGCTCGGCCGCCATCAGCTCGAAGAGGCCGTGGTCAAGGGTTGCGGGGTAGGCATACATGCACCGGATCCAGGGGATGCCGGTCCCCTCGAGCAGCGCCTCAACGAGCCGCCGCAGGCCGTGATCGAGACCCAGGTCCTCCCCGTAGCGGGTCGTGTCCTGGGCGATCAGCACCAGCTCCTGCACGCCTTCGCGTTCGAGGCGC
>CAZKKP010000701.1:0-1965 GCA_964553295.1 uncultured Thermoanaerobaculia bacterium
ACATCCCCGGCTGGGGGACCTACCTGCTGTGGCTGCCCGACCGGCGGGCCGCGGGGGCGGTGCTGGCCAACACCTTCGAGTCCCTCAACGACGCCGCCTACTGCATCGTCGACAACGTCTTCGGCACCCCCGGCGAGCCCGCCCCCGACCTCAGCCCGGATCCCTCGCGCTGGCCGGGCTTCGTCGGCGAGTACGAGGGCCTGGACGCGGTCGGCAACCCGGTCGTCATGGAGATCTCGCTGGAGGGTTCGAGCCTGCAGTGCGAGCTCTACGACCTGCGCGACCCCGGTGACCGCCTCGAGGTGCCGATGACGGCGGCCTTCTGGGACACCTTTGTCGTCGACCTCGACGGCGACGGCGTCTTCGACCTCGACCTCACCTTCCACACCGACCCCGGCACGCCGGGACGGGTGAGCTTCCTGGTCAACCGGGTGTGGGTCGGGGCCCGGCGCGAGGCGCCCCGCGCCGCGGGTGGCCGGCTGCCGTGAAGGTCCGCCGCAAGGGGCAGCGCCGGCGACAGGGGCGGGGACAGCCGAGAGCTGACAGCTGAGAGCGGGCCCCCGAGAGATTCGGCGCGGAGCGCGACCGGCTCTGCGGGAACGTACCGGGGCTCAGAAGCCCCGGGTCAGGGGCGCCTGGGAGCGGTTGCGGAATGCGGCGGCGCGCTGCTCGGAGCGCTTGCGCTCGTCGGTGGCCATGTGGCAGCCCTTGTACTTGCGGCCGCTGCCGCACCAGCAGCGGTCGTTGCGGCGGAGCTCGGGCAGCGGCTGCTCCTCGGGGCCGAGAAGGAGTCGCTTGAGGGTGTCGACGAAGCTCATGACGGTGGTCCTCCGGGACGCGGCCGGTCCGGTCACCGCCGGGCCAGGCAGAAATCGGCCGGCAGGGTAGCGGAGCCGTCGGATTCGGTCAACCGGCGTCCGGAAATCCGGACAGATCGAGCAGGCGGGCGAGCTCGAGGCCGATCTCGGTGTTGTCGAGGACCCGGCCGAAACGCTCGGCCCCCGGGCCGAAAGCGAACAGCGGCACCCAGTGGGCGGTGTGGTCGTGGGTCGCCCAGCGGACCCGCGCCCGGCCGTCGTCGAAGCGGTCGCCGCTGACCACGCCGAGGCCGCCGGTGTCGTGGTCGGCGGTCACCAGGACCAGGGTGTCGTCGCGATCGGAGGCGAGCTCGAGCACGGCGCTCACCGCCCGGTCGAGCTCGGCAACCGCCGCCACGAGGCCCGCGATGTCGTTGGCGTGGCCGAGCTCGTCGGTCAGCTCGCACTCGACGAGGAGGAGAAAGCCCCCGGCCCGTCCGGCCAGGTGGTCGAGGGCGACGCGGGTAGTGACCTCGAGGTCCGGACCGTAGGCGCCGTCGCCGCTCGGCCGCGGCGGCAGCAGGGCGACGAAGGGCGGCGCGGCCCCGGCCAGTGCGGAGGGGTCGCGGATCACGGTCTTCCCCTCAGGGACCAGGCGCTCGGCCTCGGCGAGGACCTCCAGGTAACCCTCGCTCCGGACCGCCTTGCGGTAGCCGGTCCAGTCGCCGCCGATCAGCACGTCGGCGCCGCTGGCGAGGACCTGGCGCAGCACCTCGGCGTGGTAGCTTCGCTTCTCGACGTGGACCAGGAAGCCCGCCGGGGTCGCGTCGGCGAGGCCCGAGGTGGTGATGACTCCGGTGGCCATCCCCGCCTGTCTCGCCGCCTCGAGCAGGGTCCGCGGCCGCCGCCCGTCGGGAAGCACCGAGAGCGCCCGGTAGTCGGCCTTGAAGCCGGTGGCCATGGCGGTCGCCGAGGCCGCGGAGTCGGTCACCGGACGGTCGGCGGCGGCGGTGCGCACGAGCCCGACCACCGGTGCGGCCTCCAGGGCGAGCCCGCCGTCGGCGCCGTGGAGCAGCAGCGACGCGGCACTGACCTGGCCGATTCCCATGCCGTCGCCGATCACCAGGATGACGTTGCGGACGGCGGCCTCGGCGGTCGCCGGCGGCAG
>CAZKKP010000702.1:0-1962 GCA_964553295.1 uncultured Thermoanaerobaculia bacterium
GGGCGGAGGTCGAGTGGCGGGTCGGGGCCTTCGCCGACGGCGACCCGGGCTCGGTGCTGCTCGACGCGGTGCAGGTGACGCCGCCGTGGCACGGCGCCGGCGGCTCGTCGCACGCCTTCCGTCACACCCTGGAAGGGGGCCGGACGGTGACCCTGACCGACCTCGGGGTGCCGGTGTCGGCGGACGGTGGACCGCCGGTCACCTCCGAGGTGACGACCCGCTACGCCTACCTGGACGACGGTCGGCTGCAGGCGGTGGAGCGGCCGGACGGGACGTCGCAGGCCCGCTGCTACCCAGGGTCGGAGGGGGACAGCCATCCCGACTGCGCGGCCGAGGGTGCGAAGAGCTGGTCCGACCTGTGCGGCGAGGATGGCGGGTCAGACCGCCTGGCCCGCTTCAACGTGCTCCAGCTGGTACGTCGTGGCGCGGCCGGTGGTGGCGACGAGGGGGCGGTGATCCGGCGGGCCTTCTGCTATGACTCCGACAATCAGCCGACG
Organism: uncultured Thermoanaerobaculia bacterium; assembly: GCA_964553295.1. GTDB lineage: Bacteria > Acidobacteriota > Thermoanaerobaculia > Thermoanaerobaculales > Sulfomarinibacteraceae > CAZKKP01. The sequence goes on from CAZKKP010000702.1 coordinate 498, forward strand.
CGCCTGGCCGACCCGATCGGCCGGGTGGTGGAGCTGCCGGTGGCGGTCGCCGACGGCAGCGCGCTGTCACGCTACAGCGAGGCGCTGGCCGACGGCGACTGGCGATACGACGTCTCGAGCCTGGCCAGCTTCGACCGGCGCGGCCGGCTGCTCGAGCTGGCCATCGGGGTGGCAGGCGGCGGCAAGTCCGACCCGCCGTCGCCCGTCGGGCCGACCCTGTCGACGGCTTACGGCGCGCCGGGTAGCGGCCCGGGGGCCGAGCTGCTCGAGCGGGTCGACCTTGGGACGATGAGCTGGGCGCTGGGCTACGACTCCTCGGGCAACGTCGCCGAGGTGGGGGCGAGCTTCGGCGCGAGGAGCTTCGCCAACCACGACGAGTGGGACCGGCCCTACCAGACCCTGAGCGGCGTCCGGGCGAGCGACTCGGCGCTGGAGGGGATCGCCCCGGCCGGCGTCTGCAGCCTGCAGCCGGAGGGAATGCGGCAGCCGGGCGCATACTCCGAGCGGGGCTACGACCCGGCCGGCCGCCTGGAGGTGGTGCGGCGGTGCCAGGACGCCGTCGACCCGGCGAGCGGCGAGCTGGTCACCCACGAGGTGCAGGCACTCTATGAGTACGACGACCGCGACCGGCTGGTCGCGGTGCGTCAGAGTCACCTGGCGGCGGCGGGAGCCGTGGCGCAGCTCGAGCCGCAGCCGGTGGAGGTGCTGCGGCTGGTCTACGACGCCTTCGGCCGTCTCGAGCGACGGCTGGTGCTCACAGGCGACGGCGCCAGCTTCGACATCCGCACCGAGTACGACGCTGCGGGTCGGCCGTGGCGGATGCAAGCGGGGCCGCTGGGTGTGCGGGAGACCCGCTACGACGCCCTCGGGCGGGTGACCTACCGCGACGACGGCGACGAAGGGTCGTGGGTCGGCGTGTACGACGGCTTCGACCGGCTGGTCGAGGAGCGCTTCCCGACCGGCGCGGTGGTCTGCCGGGAGCTCGACGCTGCCGGCAACCTGACCCTCGAGGAGACCTGGGTCGGCTCGAGCTGTGCCGACCGCGATCAGCTGCTGGCCCGGCGCTCGGCGTACTTCACGAGCTTCGGCGAGGCCGACCTGGAGGTGGTGCAGCTGGCCGAGACGCCGGCTGATGGCGACGACCTGCTGATCACCAGGCGCTGGTTCGACGGGGCGGGACGCACCAGCGAGGTGGCGAGCGGTCCGGCGGTGGAGCTGGGGGTCGGCGGACTGCTGCGCCGCGAGCTGGACCTCGATCGGGCGCGGCGGCTGGCGAGGATGGGCTACCACCCGGAGACCGGACAGCTCGCCTCCCGGGCGGTAGGTGGGACGGTGGGGCCGGAAGGGGAGGCGCCTCCCTTTGAGGAGCTCTACGACTACGACCTCGTGCCGACCGGCGGCGACGGCGGCGACGGCGGCCAGGGCGAGCTGGTCCCCTGGACGACCCGGATCCGGGCCTTCGAGT
>CAZKKP010000703.1:0-1961 GCA_964553295.1 uncultured Thermoanaerobaculia bacterium
ACAGGGGACGGGGGTTGGGGGGCGTGTCAAGTCCTGGTGAGAAGTTGTCAGTTGAGTGGGGGATTTTCGGTTGGTGGAGCCGGTGAGGTGCGCAGCGGCAGGGGCAGCGGCAGCGGCAGGGGCAGCGACAGGGGCAGCGACAGGGGCAGCGTCAGGGACAGCGTCAGGGGCAGCGGCAGCGACAGAGGCGGCACCGCCTCTCGGGAGGCGCCTCAAGGGTCGGCGCCGCATCCGGCTGCTCGTATTGAGATCGTATGCCCGGCCGAACACCCGGGATCGCGCAGCGAACCGGGCGGCGTCTTCGGTTCAGGGAAACGTGGTCGCTATCCGAGCTCCTCCAGGTCGGCGAGGTCCTTCGCGCGGCCGGCGGCGGCCCTGTTCCGTCTCAGGTGCTCGAGGTCGATGATCGCCACCTCGACCCCGTCGAGGTCCTCGACGATCCGTGCCGCGGAGGCCTCGGCGAAGCCGACCCCAGAGATCTCGGTGTGGACGTCGATCCGCATCGGCGGCAGTCCCATTCGGAGGACCTTGGCCGGCTGCAGGAACAGCTCTGCATTGAGCCGGTCGCTGCCGAAGCCGAAGTCCTCGAGGGCAGCCACGATCCGCGCCGAGTTCCCCGGCGTCCGGGCCACCCAGACGTCAAGGTCGCCGGTCGCCCGGGGGTACCCGTGGTAGCCGACCGCGTAGCCCCCGACGAGGAGGCACTCAACCCCGTGGTGCGTCAACCACCGCAAGAACTCTCTGAAGTCGGGCGGCAGATGGATCGTAGGCATAGACGACCTGCCTCATCAGCTCGACCGCGCGAAGACGCTCCTCGGGCGACCGCTCGCGCCAGTAGGCCCGCTCGTCCGACGGATCGCCGAGCGCCGCCACCAGCAGCACGCTCCGATCGACCTTCGCGTCTTTGACGAGGTTCACGTTGAGAGTCTACCAACTCCGGATGGCGTCCGCCCAGGCCGATGAGGAGCCACGCACCACGGCTCTCACGAGCCGACCCTGGACCTCGTCGAGCGTGGCACTCGCGGTGCCGACGTCGGTACCGACACAGGATGGCGTTACGAGTACTTTCTTGGGCGAGTTGTCAGGATTGTGGTACGTGGCACCGCTCGCGCGTTCACAGAATGGCAACTACCTCGAGAGGCAGCATGGACCGGACCTCCGAATGGGCCTCGGCCAGGCGCATCAGGTCGGCGAGATCCTTCTGGCGCTTGCTCCGACGGCGGGCCTCGTCCATGTAGGCCCAGAGCTTCCCTCGGACCACGTCGGAGAGTGTGGCCACCGCCATGTCGTACCCGAGGACCGCACGATTCTGCGCGCGCTGGACAAACTCCTGATAGCGCGGATCGGTCTGGATCTGGATGCGGAGGTCGGATCCGGCCATCGAGAGGTTGACGCTGTGCGGGAACCTCTCGACCTTCATGCCGAGTGCGCCGGCGGCCTTGATGAGGGCATCGACCCGATCGGCCACGACCACCAGGTCCAGGTCGAGGCTGACCACGGGTTCGGCGTAGGCGTTGACGGCCAGCCCCCCGACCACCGCGTACGCGGCCCCGACCTCGTTCAGCAGCCCGAGCAGCACCTCGACCACGTCGACCCGGCCGTTCGCCACCGCCCCGAGGAACTCCTTGCCGGTCATGAACCCAGTATAGGGCGCACGACACGCCGACACACCGGGTCGGGTGGAACGGCGTTCCGCTGATTCGCAACCACGAGCAGCGAGCGCGAGACGCTCCCGGGAAAGGCCCCGATATCCGTTCTCCGCACCCGGTCGCCAGCTGCGAGTGACCCACGCTCCCCGTCACACGCCGAAGGGACGAATCCGGGATCGCGCGTGGCCGGCGGCAGGCGTCTCGCACTGCCGGAGACGGTCAGTGAGGCCAGCTCGGGCGAGGAGATCCAGGCGCCCGACACGGACCCTCCAGATCCGGACTCCAAGACGGCGGGCGGCGGGCGGCGGGCGG
>CAZKKP010000704.1:0-1956 GCA_964553295.1 uncultured Thermoanaerobaculia bacterium
TCGGGCGAGGAGGACAGGGCGCTGAGATGGCCGCCAGGGCGGTGGCGGGGGTGATCAGTGCGGCGGAGGTGCGGTTGGCATGTGAGCTGCTCGCCGCGGACCTTTCCTCGCTGCTGTTGAGGGGGTAAGAGGCGCGGCGCTCGTGTCGCACAGGCCGGCGAGCACAGAGAATCGCGGCGCCCAGGGGTCTCGCCCCGGCGCTCTCAGTCGGACAGGGTGTGCACCTGCTCGTCGGGCTCGACGGCTTCGATCTCCCGCATGTCCCGGAGGAGTGCGAGGGCCTCGCCGCTGACGGTGGCGGTGAGGATGCCGTGCCGGGCGAACCGGTCCAGCTTCGCCTCGTCGACGTCCGCCAGCAGCCTGACGGCGTCGAGCACACGGCGAGAGGCGCCCTCGTCCTTGAGCGCCTCCCGCCGGATCGTGATGTGGACCTTCATCGTCGCTCTCCCCTGCGCCTCAAATTAGGGCCCCGGCCTCGCCGGGGGTACCGGCCTCGATCTGGTCAACAGGCCTGAGGCCCTCGCCATGGCTGAGCCCGACTGTGTTACCAGGATTTGTCGCGATGGGGGTGAGGCGCGTGCTGGCCGGCGATCTCGCACGAAGCGCGAGCAGAGGCGAACTTGCGGTACGTCGAACGAGCGAATCGAGAGAGTACGGGCCGGCGCGGTGTTTCGCCACCCGCAGCAGAATCCTGGTGAGGCAAGCGGGCTACGGTGGAACCTCCACGGTCGGGTTGAGGCCGGGCTGCAGGTAGGTGTCGACGCAGCGGAGCCCCGGATCGGGTCGGGCGGTCTCCAGCAGTGCGCGGAGGGTACTCATGCCGGCGCTGCAGACCTGGTAGGGGCCGGGCTCGAGCATGGGGACGTGAAGCCGGTCCGGGTCGTCTGGCGGAGCCCCGTTGAGGCTCGCCCACACCCGGAGTATCCCCTCGACGAGAATCGCGCCATCGCGCAGCAGGAACGCCGTGCCCCCGCCCTCCCGGACGGCGGTCAGCCCGGTGATGGTGAGGCTGGATCCGACCTGGCTCAACGGAAACGTCGCGTCCTTCCCGCGTTCGACGAGGCGGCGTTCGGCGTGGAGGCCATAGCCAGGGGCCTGAATGATGAACACCAGGGACTGGGCGGCGCCCGGGACCTTCAAAGTGAACCTGCCGTCGATCCCGGAGGTGATCTGGCCGCCCGAGGTGAAACCTTCTCCGGCGACCAGGATGTTCGCGCCGGCGACGCCCACGCCCCCCGGATCGACCACACGGCCCGAGACCTCATCGGGCGCCTGGAGCACCAGTGTGAGAGCCGGAGGGTCAGCGTTGCCCAGGGTGACGAGGGACTCCTTCGAACGGCGCTCGCCCTCCTGTGCGAACACGGTGTAGGACCCTCGCTCGAGAGCCCGCACGCGGAACTCACCGTCTTCGTCGGTGGTGATGGCGGTCTCATCGCGCAGGTTCTCGGCGCTCAGGGCGCGCACGGTGGCGCCGGCGACGGGCAGGTCGTCCGTGTCCACCACCACTCCGGAAACCGCGAGCTCTGAGAGCTGGATCGTGAACCTGACAACCGGCGAGCCGCTGAGCTGCTCCACCTCGACCTGTCGCACGCGCTTGCGCAGCTCCGGCGAGCGCGACTTCACCACCGCCTCGTAGGTGCCCTCGCCTGGCAGCACGCCGGTCACGACACCGTCGGCGTCCGAGAACAGCGAGATTGAGGTGGCGTGCTCGAGGGGGCCACTGGTCGACTCGAAGATCACCTCGGCGGCAAGTCCCTCGTCACCGAGCAGGACCTCTCCCTCGACCTCCACCATGGCAATCTCGAGGGCGAGGTGCGGCTGGGAGGGCTGCAGCTCGACCTCCGCCACCGCCCAGGTCGAGCCCTGGCTGTCGAAGACCCGTGCGGTGTAGCTCCCCGGTCGCAGGTTCTCAACGTCGAGGAGGCCACCTTCGGCAGGGGTCCTGGACACCGTCGT
>CAZKKP010000705.1:0-1951 GCA_964553295.1 uncultured Thermoanaerobaculia bacterium
CTGCAGCGAGCAACCCCGTTTCCACTCCGTACCGCCTCGCGGCCAATAGGTACGTGAGCGCTATCGTGGCCACTCCGAAGAGCGCATCGGGCAGGCGCGCGATGAACTCACTCACCCCGAAGACCTTGAACAGTGCGGTCACGAGTGTGATCTTGAGCGGTGGTTTGTCAAGGTACAGCCGTCCGTGAGAGTGGTGGAGCGGCAGCCAGACGCCGGTCTGGAGAGTGTTCAGGGAGACGCTGGCATAGATCGCCTCGTCTCCGAAGAAGCTCGCACAGCCGAGACAGTCGAAGATGATCCATCCGCTGACGGCTATGACGAGCGCCAGGCCGGCGAAAAGAACGACCTTGCGCAGTGGTGATCCGGCCGCCCAGCCGCTGCGTGGCTGCCGCGCGCCATTCTCGCCGGACGTCACGGTCCACGCCCCGCGACAGCCTCAGCGTGGCCGTGTTCTCCGGCAGGAGTCAACTTCTCCGTCACAATGGTGCCTGACTTGAAGTTCCAAAGTTCCTGACCTGAACTTGGGAACTTCAAATGGGTGGGGGTGATCTCCATCGCCGGGCCTCTACGGGGACAGCCTGGCGCTATGCCGCTCGTACGTCAAGGTACAGGCGAACGTACGCCCTCTCCACTTCATGCGAGCAACGTTCGAGGTTCCAGGTCCGGACTCTCGACCGGGGTTCGTTGCGAGGCCGGCGAGGCGCCGCGCACAGTGGGGATTTCGAGCCGACTTGCGCGAGCCCTTACCGGCGCCTTGTCAGTCATGGTCGACGTTGTCGGCTCTGTCTGACCTGGCACGGGCAGCACGGGGTCGCCTTCGGCAAGCACCGGTAGAGCTTCAGCCCGACGCGCGTATCCGCGCGCCTCGGCTCAGAGCCAGCGTCCGGTTGAGGCGCTGATGCGACCGTGGTTGCCCACCGGAACGCCCACGCTCACACCGACCCCGACACTCCCGGAGCACGCGACGAGCACCGTGCAGTAGAGGAGCAGTCCGATCAGCGCAAGCCTGCAGGTCAGTTTCCCCATTGTCGGACCTCCTCGGCCGGAATCGGCCATTCCTGGAGCGCGAATACGGCGCCCGACGGATCACGGACGATCGCGAGCGAGCCCCCTCGAACCTCCGGTGTCGGCGCCAGGAGGACGTCACCCCCGAGAGCCTCGGCCCGCCCGGCGGCATCGGCCGGGTCGTCGACCCCGAAGAAGACGATCCACTGGGGTTTCCAGTCAGTGGGGTTGGGGAGGATCCCGGCACGCTCGCGGGCATTCGCCTCGAGCATCGTGTACTGCCCTCCCGGACGATCGATCCTGTGCGCCTGGTACCCGACGACCGCTTCGTAGAACAACGATGCGCGGGCATCGTCGTCCGCGATGAGCTCGACCCAGACCACCCGCCCCGGACCGCCGACAGTGGTGGCATCGTCGGGGTCGCCGATCCTGCTTCGGGCCAGCCCGACCGGTGCGCCCTGGGGGTCGACGATCACCGCCACCCGACCGAGACGGACATCGAGGGGTGACACGGCGACCTCGGCCCCGTCGGTGCGGGCGCGGGCCACAGACCCGTCGACGTCGGCCACCGAAACGTAGGGCAGCCAGCGCGAGATCTCCGAGCCGTCGGCGGGCCCGGCGGCCTGAACCACCCCGCCGACGTAGACGCCGCCGTCACGGGCGAGGTAGTAGTCGTTCCCGAGAGGTCCTCGCGTGGTCTCGAAGGCCCACCCGAAGAGCCCGGAGTAGAAGTCGCGGACGGCCACGGTATCGTCGGTGACCAGGTCGAACCAGACGAACTTGCCGACCAGCGGCTCGTCTGAGAAGGACATCTCCGACAGGCCGGGCCCGCCGCCGCTCGTGCAGCCGGCGAGGGTTCCAGCGACCACAAGCAGAAGCGGAAGACGTCCAGGTCTCATCTCTGTCTCCACTCGGATCTCGGCGCCGTGGACAACTGGCGAGGCGG
>CAZKKP010000706.1:0-1946 GCA_964553295.1 uncultured Thermoanaerobaculia bacterium
CCCGTGCCAGGAAGAGCCGGATATCGGCTCGGGCGGGGAGTGTCTCTGGCTCGGACTCGGGTCCCTGAGCCCTGGGCCCTGATCCGAGCTCGAACTCGGGTCCGGAGCAGGTACATCACCGCCGTCCTGTCGACCGGGGAGAGGTAGAATGGGCCGCCCGGGCGCCGAAACCGGATCTGGACACAGCAATGCCCATCGCCCTTCGCAGCAACGCGCCGACCACCGAGGAGCTGGGGTTCCCCCTCAGGCTCGGCTGCGTCGACATGGGCTCCAACGCGATCCGCTTCGTCGCAGCCGAGTTCACAGCCGCCGACGAGATGACGCGACTTGCGGTCGAGCGCTGCCCGGTGCGCCTGGGCCACGGCGTCTACCTTTCGGGGCGGCTCGACGCCTCGGCAATGGACGCCGCGATCGCGGCCATGACCGGCTTCCGCGCCGAAATGGAGGAGCTCGGCGTCAGCCACTACCGGGCGGTGGCGACGAGCGCGGTGCGCGAGAGCTCGAACATGGACGAGTTCGTGCGGCGCCTGGTCGAGGAGGCCGGCGTCGAGCTCGAGGTGATCTCGGGCTCGGAGGAGGCGCGACTGGTTCACCTCGCGGTCAGCCGGCGGATGGCGCTCGGCGCCCAGCGCTGGCTGCTGGTCGACCTGGGCGGCGGCAGCGTCGAGGTGTCCCTGGTCGACGGCAACGGCACCTTCTGGTCGGAGTCGCACACCATGGGCTCGGTGCGGCTGCTCGAGGTGCTCACCGAGGCCGGCGCCGACCCGGGGCGCTTCCGTCGGCTGCTCGAGGAGTACATCTCGGTCTTGCGGGTCCCCGCCGCGGGGCGCGAGCAGCGGATCGCCGGGTATATCGCCACTGGCGGCAACATCGAGACCCTGGTCAACCTCGCCGGCTTCCCCGACGAGGAGGACGTCACCGTGCTGCCGGTGGACACCCTGCGCACGGTGATCGAGACCCTGGCCCGGATGTCCTTCCGACAGCGGGTCGAGGAGCTCGGGTTGCGCGAGGACCGGGCCGACGTCATCCTGCCGGCGGCCCTGGTCTACGAGCGGCTCGCCGACCTGTGCTACGCCTCCGAGATCATCGTGCCCCACGTCGGTATCAAGGACGGTGTCCTGTACGACCTCGTGGAACGGCTGTCGCGGCACCAGGATCACGAGGACCGGCAGGCCCGCGACCTGGTCGCCGGCGCCGTCACCCTCGGGCGCAAGTACCTGTTCGACGAGGCTCATGCCCGGCACATTGCCGCCCTCGCCGTGTCGATCTTCGACCAGACCCGGCCGCTGCACGGCCTCGGCTCGGTCGACCGGAAGATCCTCCAGGCGGCGGCGCTGCTCCATGACATCGGCCAGTTCGTGTCCTACCAGGGCCACCACAAGCACTCGCAGTACCTGATTTCGAACAGCGAGCTGCCGAGCCTCTCGGCGGCCGACATGCGCCTGGTCGCCAACGTCGCGCGCTACCACCGCAAGGGTGAGCCAGCCGGCCACCACCCGGGCTACGCGGCCCTGCCGGAGGCCGACCGCCTTCGGGTGGTGCGACTGTCGGCGGTGCTCCGCCTCGCCGACGCGCTCGACCGGGAGCACAACCAGCGGGTGCAGCGGGTCGACGTGAAGATCGGCAAGGGTGAGGTCACCCTGTGGCTCGAGGGCTCTGGCGGGCTGCTGCTGGAGGGCTGGACACTGATCAAGAAGGCGCAGCTCTTCACCAAGGTGTTCGGCCGCAAGGTCCGCATCCGCTACCTCTCCAACGGCGAGAGCGCCGCGGCGGTGGCGGGATGAGCGGCGTGGCGCCCGGCCCCGAGCGCTGCCCGTGGTGCGGCGACGACCCGTTGTACGTCGCCTACCACGATCGGGAGTGGGGGGTTCCGCTGCGGGACGACCGCACCCTGTTCGAGTTCCTCGTGCTCGAGGGCGCCCAGGCCGGCCTGTCCTGGATCACCA
>CAZKKP010000707.1:0-622 GCA_964553295.1 uncultured Thermoanaerobaculia bacterium
CAGTCGAGCCAGGGACGGAGGGCGGAGTGATGTCGCCGGTCGACGGCGCCTGCGGGGACGACCGTCCAGGCGTCGGCGACCAGGTCGGCATAACGCAGGTCCGGCGGCGTGGCGGCCATCAGCGCCATGAGCTGGCGGCGAGCGCCGACGCGGTCGCCACCGGAGACGCGCCGCCGCAGCTCGACCAGCTCCGCCTCGAGCTGCTGCTCGAGGACCGCGCGGCGCCGGATCCGCGCCTCGGCGCTCGCCTCCCATGCGCGACGTCCGGCGAGGAGGCGCTCGACGAGGGACCAGGCCGACAGGTCGGAAGGCACGAGGTCGAATGCCTGCTCGAGGCTCGACGCCTGCTGCAGCCAGAGCGGCGCGAGCCGGGCGAAGGTCTCGGGATCCGCGAAGGCGGTCTCGAGGATCGGCCGCAGCGCCCACTGCTCGCCCGGGCCGAGCACGCCCCAGATCTCGAGGAAGGCGGCGGCCAGCACCCGTCGCGGCTCGGCCTTGCCCGGGGCCAGGGACAGGGAGTGCTCGAGGGGCCCTCGCCATGCCTCCGGACGGATGAACATCTCGGGTGAGCCGATGCGCGACCAGGCATGGTGGACGGCGGCGCCCTCGAGCATCGGCGCCT
>CAZKKP010000707.1:632-1944 GCA_964553295.1 uncultured Thermoanaerobaculia bacterium
CAGCTCGCGGGCCAGCTCGAGGCGCTCTCCGACCCGCGCGATCTCCTCGCCGGCCCGCTGCGGCGAGAGGGTTGCGAAGGCCCTGGGGTCCACGGACTCGGCGATCAGCGCCCGGGCTACCAGCAACCGCGCCCAAAATGGATCGGGCTCGCGGCGGGCCGAGAGCACCGTCGCGGGGGCCCGCTCCGCGAGGCCGGTGGCCTGGAGCAGCTCGCTGACCTCGGCGCGAGCTCGCGTCGCGAACCGGGCCTCCACGGCGGCAGCGGCGGCCAGGGCGACGGCGACGACGGTGATCACGAGCCGAGCCCCCGCCCGCCCGACCCGACGGTCTCGCGACCCGGCGGCCGCCTCTGTCTTGGTGGAAACGGGTGTGACCTCAGTCATTCAGCACTACAACAGGGCCCTGCGGGGCCGACAACGACCGCGATCGCGGCGCCAGCCGGCGGCCTCGCCACCGGCGTGGCGGCGGTGGTGATCGGCGGCGGTTTCAGGATTCTCACCACTGAGGACGCCGGCGCTGACGAATGCGCGCCGCCTCTCTGCGTTCCTCTGCGCTCCCTCTGCGTCCTCTGCGTTGAGAGCACGGTCAACAGCGTGGACGACCCGGCCTCGCCACCGGCGTGGCGGTGGTGGTGATCGGTGGCGGTTCCAGGATTTTCACCACAGAGGGCGCAGAGGAGCGCAGAGGGGGCGCTGCGCGCCCTCGACACCAGACGTGTGGCCCGACCACGCCACTACTGAACCGGAATCCCATGACCCGCGCGGACATTCTCGAGTCGTCGTAAGTGGCGAAAAACGAGGTACTTAAGATTCGAAAAGTGCTGGCTTCCGCCCTCAGATCGCAGGTGCAACCATCTGCAAACAGGAGGATTATACCGCATCGAGGCGGGGCTAACTCGCTCCGATGTACACCTGAGCCAGGGCGCCGCGACAGGTCTCTGCCGGCTCGACCACGTCGAAGGCGCACAGCGCCACGGCGTGGACAATCGCCGGGAGGAATGGGCCTCGCTCCCGGGCGTGACCTGCACGCCTCAGGGGAAAATCGGCAAGGTGGCTCACGTGGTCATCCAGGGTACGTTCCAGCCGAGCACTTCGCGTCGATCCGGCTGAGCCGGATTCTACCGTGCTTCCCGGCAAGGTCAAGCACTGGGAGGATTGGCCGACCGAGGGAATCGCCGACACTGTACCTCGCGGCAACGGGTCACTGCCGGCGATCCGGCCCGGCGGCGCCGGCCCTGCAGCCGCGGGATGCGGGATGCGGGAGGTTTCGGCCGGCACGTCAGATGACTCCGTGACTCGTCGGTGGTCAGCA
>CAZKKP010000708.1:0-1064 GCA_964553295.1 uncultured Thermoanaerobaculia bacterium
CGGTGGGCGACGGCGTCACCCGGGTGAGGGTGGGGGACCGGGTCGCCACCTGCTTCACCCAGGGCTGGATCGGGGGCCGCCCGACGGTCGAGGGTCTCCGCTCGACCCTCGGCGGGCCCCTCGACGGGGCGCTGTGCGAGCACATGGCGCTCGACGCCGAGGGTGTGGTCCTGGCGCCGGAGCACCTCTCGGACGCCGAGGCGGCGACTCTGCCCTGTGCCGCGCTCACCGCCTGGAGCGCCCTGTTCGAGCAGGGCGCGGTGGGCCCCGGGCACACCGTGCTCGTCCAGGGCACCGGCGGCGTGTCGATCTTCGCCCTGCAGCTGGCGCAGCTCGCCGGCGCCCGGGTCGTCGTCACCTCGAGCTCGGACGCCAAGCTCGAGCGGGCTCGCACCCTCGGCGCCTGGCAGACGGTCAACTACCGGTCGGAGCCGGACTGGGGCAAGGCGGTGCGAAAGCTGACCGGCGGCGAGGGCGTCGACCACGTGGTCGAGGTCGGCGGCGCCGGCACCCTCGAGCAGTCACTGAAGGCGGTCCGTGTCGGCGGCGCCGTGAGCGTCATCGGCGTGCTCGGCGGCGTTTCGGCGCCGTTCAACGTGATCCCGGTGCTCATGCAGCAGGTCCGCCTGCAGGGAATTCTGGTGGGATCCAGGGAGGGCTTCGAGGCGATGAACCGGGCGATCGCCAGCCATCGCCTGGCGCCGGTGGTCGACCGGGTCTTCCCCTTCGCCGAGGCCGTCGAAGCCTTCCGCACGATGGAGCGCGCCGAGCACTTCGGCAAGCTCTGCATTTCCGTCGACTGAGGAAATCCGGGTCAACCCGGTCGGCCGACGACGGTGAGACGGCGCTCGGGGCGGACGCAGGCGGCGAGCGCCTTCTGGAGCTGTTCGGCGGTGCGGCGACGGCAGCGGCCGGGCAGGTCGGCGAGGGCGCCGAGCTCGAGCCCCCGATACCTGGCCTCGGCGAGGTTGCGGGCCCAGAACCGCGGCTCGCGCTCGGCGGCGGCGGCCAGCGCGGCGAACGGCCGCCGGACGGAGTCCATCTCGGCCTCGCTCGGGCCGTCC
>CAZKKP010000708.1:1074-1929 GCA_964553295.1 uncultured Thermoanaerobaculia bacterium
CTCGGCGAGCCTCTCGAACACCTCCCGGGCCGCCTCGACCGCTTCGTCGGCCCGCGCCGGTGGGGCGTAGAAGGTTGCCGACAGCAGCGACGCCGTCGGGTAGCCGCGGGAGGGCGAGAACGAGCAGTTGGGGTCGTAGGTCAGACCACGGGCCTCGCGCAGCTCGCGGTGCAATCGCCGGTCGAGGAGCTGCACCGCCATGTGGAGCAGCGCTCGGGCCTCGCCGTCGCCGTACGGCGTTGCCCGCCAGCCGACGAGCACCGCCGCGCGGTCGCCGGCCGGCGCGGCCAGCTCGGCCGTGACCTCCCGCTCGGGCGTGGCGAGCCGGCGCAGCTCCTCCAGATGGGGTCTGTCGTCCGGCCGGCGGCGCAGCCCGGCCAGGTGACGGACCGCGGTCTCGCCGAGGACCTCGGCGGACGCCGGTGAGACGACGGCGACCTCGACCGGGGCCTCTCCGAGGACCTCCTCGAGCCAGCGCTGCGCGGCGCCGCGCTCGATGGCGGCGGCACGCTCGGGAGTGAGGGGTGCGAAACGGCGGTCGCCACCCGTCAGGAGGTCGAGGGCGGCCAGCGCGAGGAGCTCCTCCAGCTTGGGTCGGCGGTCGCGGCCTACGGCGTCGCGCCACCGCGCCAGCGCACCGTCCTCGACCGTCGGCTCGCCGAGCAGCAGCGACAGGAGCTCGAGGGCGATCTCGAGCTCCTCCGGGTCAGAGCTCAGAGTGAGCGACACGCAGTCCTCGTTGACCGCGCAGCTGGCCGCGAGAGAGCTGCCGGCGAGGGCGTCGCGAATGTCGAGGGACGGCAGCCCCAGCGTCGCCGGGCTCGCCAGGGCGAGGGCCGCCGCTGCGGTCAGGCC
>CAZKKP010000709.1:0-1921 GCA_964553295.1 uncultured Thermoanaerobaculia bacterium
GGCTGAGGTGGTGGTGACGCGCCTGGCGAAGACGCCTTCGGAAACCGCGGCCCCCATCGTGCCCCCACCGATGCATGCCAGAAGGCCCAGGGCGGCGCCCACGACAGTGGTCTGGCGCTGCTCGGCGAGGCGCTCGAGGGGCTGCCCGGGTCGCCGGTGCTGACTCTGCGCACAGCGCGTCTGGCGTGGCTCGCTGGGCATCGCGACGAGGCCTACGATTACTGGCGCCAGGCCCTGGCCTCGCAACGCCTGCCGAGCTCGGCGCTGTACGACGCCATGGCCGAAGGGCTGCGCGCCACGGTGGCCGACGGCCGGCCCGAGCTCGGCCTCGAGCTGTTCGAGATCACCGAGCGGCAGCTGGTCAGCTGGACGGGCCAGACCCGTCTCGCCGTCGCCAGCCTCGGCGCCTTCTTCGCCGGGCGATGGGACCATCCTGCCCTCGACGCTGAGGGCGGTAACGACTCCCTCCCCGAGCTCGAGGTGATTCGGGCGTGGGCGCGGCTCGAGCGCGGCGCCGAGCCCGCCGACATCGAGCGCCAGGCGGTCGCGTTCGAGGGGCGCAACCTGACGCCGCACGCCGCCCGCCTGCTGCAGGCGCGGGCGTTGCTCGCGGCCGGTCGTCCCGAGCGAGCCCTCGGCCACGCGGCGTCGACCCTGGCGGATCTCGAGCGGGCGGCGCGGGTGTCGATCGAGAGCGCCGTCCTGCTACCCGTCGCCGAGTGGCTCGTGGGTCGCTGCCACGAGGCTCTGGGCGATCCCGAGCGGGCTGCGGACCACCTCACCCGAGCCGGCGCCTTCGCCCCCGAGAGCTTCGTCGGACGGAGATAGTGCGCCTCCCGGCGTGGCCGCCAGCCCGTCGGCGAGGGTGCAACGGTGGTCTGGTGGCTGAATCTCCACGTTTCGAGACAGCGGCGTCGGGTGAAGCGTCAGGCCTGCGCTGTGCTCGGAGCAGCGCCCGGCTGCGGCCTGCGAGCGACCTTTCCACGGCCCGGGACCGGGGGGATTCGGTCGGCACACGTGCCGCCCGTGGCATCATGGTGGCACGCCATGCGCGTGCTGCTGGTCAACCCGTGGGTCACCGACCTTTTCGAGCTCGGCTACTGGACCAAGCCGATCGGGCTCCTGTATGCGGGCGCCTTTCTTGCGCAGCGGGGTCACCAGGTGGCGCTGGTCGACTGCATGCACACCGCCGACCTCGAGGACGAGGCCGGGCTGACCAGCCCGGGCGCACTGCCCAACCGGCCGCGGAGGATCCGCGCCGAGGTTGTGGAGAAGCCCGCGGTGCTGGCCCGCTACCGCTTCGACTTCAAGCGTCATGGGCTGCCGGTGGAGACCTTCGAGACTCTGGTGCGCGAGCAGCCGCGACCTGACGTGGTCCTCGTCGGCTGCACGATGACCTACTGGTACCACGGCGCCTTCGAGGCGATCTGCCGGCTGCGGGCTCTCCTTCCCGGGGTGCCGATCGCCCTGGGCGGGGTCTATGCCCGGCTGTGCACCGCCCACGCCCGGGCCGCGAGCGGCGCCGACCGGGTCGTCACCGGCTCGTTGCCGCGGGAGGTGATCTCGGAGGTCGAGGCGCTCGCCGGGGTCGCCGGCAGCGGTCGGGTGGCCGGCGACGCCTTCGCCGACTGGCCGGAGCCGCTCTGGGAACTCTACGACCGCCTGCCGGTCGCCGTGACGATGACCTCCATCGGCTGCCCGCTGCGCTGCTCCGCCTGTGCGTCCTACTACCTGTCGCGGGGCTATGCGCGCCGCCCGGCGGCCGCGGCCGCGGCGGCGGTGCTGCAGCTCGCCGGGCGCGGCGCCGCGGTGGTCGGTTTCATGGACGACGCCCTGCTCGTCGATGCCGAGGACCACGCGCTGCCGATGTTTCGCCGGCTCGCGGAGGCGGGGGCGCCGGCGCGCCTGAAGACCCCGAACG